>JBLHWD010000077.1:0-4423 GCA_047628995.1 Saprospiraceae bacterium
TCCCCACTGCTGCCTCCCGTAGGAGTCTGGGCCGTGTCTCAGTCCCAGTGTGGCTGATCATCCTCTCAGACCAGCTACGGATCGTAGTCTTGGTAGGCCATTACCCTACCAACAAACTAATCCGACGCAGGCTCATCTAATAGCGCAAGGTCCGAAGATCCCCTGCTTTCCCCCATAGGGCGTATGCGGTATTAGCATGCGTTTCCACATGTTGTCCCCCACTACTAGGTAGATTCCTACGCGTTACTCACCCGTCCGCCGCTTTACTCTCTTCCGAAGAAGATTTCTCGCTCGACTTGCATGTGTTAGGCCTGCCGCCAGCGTTCAATCTGAGCCATGATCAAACTCTTCAGTTTAATATTCTTTTACCTCTTTTTAATCTTAATAAGATTAAATCAAGAGGGAGCAGTTTCACAAAAACCTGTGGCACTACTCAAAAACTAGGCCAAACACTTTAGCTTACCAAATTACTTACTTTGGTGAGTTACTTGTATTTGATGATTCGTTGTCACGTGAATCATCTCAGCAAGCACCCACACTCATTATCTGATCGATTGTTAAAGAACGTTGCTCACTAGTGGAGCGGGTTGCGTATTCTAAGGATCGCCTCCTTAAAGTCAACAGCATTATGATTTTTTTATTAAAAATTTCAAGACTTGCAGCTGTTAATTTTTCGTCTCTTGTTAACCTTGAAACGGACGCGCATTCTAGCCTTTTACACCTGCCTGTCAAACTATTTCTATATAAAAGTAATTCTTTTTTTTATTTGATTAATATGTGTGCATTGACTGAGGATTTCTATTTTTCTTATTACCTAATAAAATGCTCTTTTATTAAGATACCTTTGTCTATTTTATAATTTATTTTTAGTCGATTAATTCAAATAAATGGTATTTTTTCTTACCTAACTTCACTATAAAAAATCTCTCAAAAAGCGCCTGAGCCGCAGAAAAGCATTCTACAGCCTTCATATTATCTTCATAGCACTTAAAAGATCCATTGATAGAAAGGGCGTTACGCAAGAGAGCGTCCTTCACTTCTCGACCTGAAAGAGCCAGACCACAATCCGACAAAAGACCTGTCAATGATTGCTCGTTTAGCTCGGGTCGCCTCAAATTGCTTGATGGCAACCCGTCTTGCTTAAGTTGCACTAAATCATCTTCTTTTAATAACATAAGATCACCAGAGAAAATCTCTTGGGTTATTCTTTGAGCGGCAGCTAGACTATTTGCTCCATGTACTAGCATTGTTACTTCTCTAGCCAGCACACCTTGAGCAGATTTTCTTCCCTGGGCCGCTGCATCAGTATTTTCTATCTCATCAATAGCTTTTAGTGATAAAAAAGTAAAGTACTTCAAAAAATTGTACACATCTGCATCTGCTGTGTTTAGCCAGAACTGATAAAACGCATACGGGGATGTTTTTTTGGGGTCAAGCCATATAGTCCCTGTTTCAGTTTTACCGAATTTAGTGCCATCTGATTTTGTTACTAGCGGCAATGTCATTCCAAAAACCTGACTACCATGTATTCGTCGTGAAAGATCAACACCACCCGTTATGTTTCCCCACTGATCAGATCCGCCAATCTGCAGAGTACAACCATATCGACTATTAAGTTCTGCAAAATCATAAGACTGCAGCAACATATAGGTAAATTCAGTAAAAGATATACCCTCGCCATCTCTATCGAGTCTTTGTTTTACAGATTCCTTATTAACCATATTGTTGACCGAAAAATGTTTACCTACATCTCGCAAAAAAGTCAGTAAATCTATCTTTTCGATCCAGTCCAAATTATTTACAACTTCGGCAGAACCATCGCCAGCATCAAAGCTTATAAATTGAGATATCTGTTTTTTTATTAGATCAACCCAACTTGCAACCACATTGGACGTATTAAGCTTACGCTCTTGGGACTTGAAGCTAGGGTCTCCGATCAATCCTGTCGCACCTCCCAATAATGCTATTGGTTTGTGCCCGTGTTGCTGAAATCGCTTTAAGACCAATAAAGGTACTAAGCTGCCAATATGGAGACTATCCGCCGTTGGATCAAACCCACAGTAAAGAGTTCGAGAACCGGATGACAGATGCTCCACCAGTTTCTCAGCTGCAGTCATTTGGGCGATCAAACCTCTTGACTGAAGATCATTTATTAACTGTTCACCCTGTTTACCCATTTTTAAGTCTCTATTTTATTAAATTAAAAAGGTTGCAAACGATACATTATCCCTCTACAAAAACAAACATTCCTAAAGCAAGCTTTAAAAGCCTAACTGTGGGCTTAAGCTGGTTTCTGTTATATATTAATCCGCTATTAGCTTAAGACAAAATACTATATGAGCAATTATGCCTAAAAATAGATATAACAATGCCAAACAACCTTATTCAGCCTGGCTCCGTGTGTTTTTTAAATCTAACACATACACTACATCGTTGACTTATGGTATTGGTGTATTGATGGTGATTTTCTACTTTTCTATAGAAAAAAATCCTGCAAAACGTATTGAAAAAAAAATTACCATCAGCTTTGATAGCAAGGAAAGACAAGAAGCAGGTACTGCAACAAAAATTAAACCTGATTTAGCGTCATCTTTAAAAAATAAACCAAAGTTATTGTGGAAGGTCCAAGTCATTAAGTCTGGAGACAATCTCAGCAGTATTTTTCAAAGATCCTCTTTAAACGCAAAAGATGTGCATGACCTTATATCCTCTTCTTTATCAGCTCCTTTATTAAAAATTCAGCCTGGGCAGGAAATGCATCTTGGTTTGTCTACAGAAGGGGAACTGATAGAACTTAGATATATTAAGTCAAAAATAGAATCCTATTTTTATACTAAAAGCAGTCCCATAAAAGGCACTAAATTTGCCGGAAGGCGAGTTATTTTAAGCCCTGAAGTAGTTTCCACTTACCGCGATTCAATAATAAAGGATTCTCTATTCCTCAGCGGCGATCGGGTAAATTTACCTTATAGCTTGATTATGGAGCTCGCAAATATTTTTGGGTGGGATATCGATTTTGCATTAGATATAAGAAAGGGGGATAGATTTTCTGTCCTATACGAAGAGAGCTTTTTAGACGGTATAAAAATAAGTACTGGTAACATCTTGGCTGCAGAATTTATTAATCAAGGTAAATCATATACAACTGTTAGGTATTTAGATCTTGATGGGAAAGCAAACTATTACACCCCTGAAGGATATGATATGCGAAAAACCTTTCTTCGTGCCCCATTGGACTTTGCTCGTATAAGTTCTGATTTCAATTTAAGGCGTAAACACCCTATACACAAAAAAATTATTGCGCATAGAGGTGTCGACTATGCAGCACCTCGAGGCACCCCTGTTTTTTCGGCAGGTGATGGGAAGATTATTGCTAGTAGTTATAGCAGAGCTAACGGTAACTATGTGTTTATACAGCACGGTCAAGAAATAACTACAAAATATATTCACCTTCATAAACGAAAAGTGAAAAAAGGGCAGAAAGTTTCGCAACGACAGGTAATTGGAACAGTAGGGTCTACAGGTTACGCAACAGGGCCTCATCTTCACTATGAATTTTTGATAAACGGTGTCCATAGAAATCCTCGGACAGTCTCCCTACCTCAGACCAACCCTATTGAAAAATCCGAGCGTGTAAGATTCACGCAGGCCACACGCCCTTTAGTTGAGAAGCTTCGGGGTTACCAAAAAATATCACAAGTAGCCATGACCCCATCACCAGAAAAACAAAATACTGACAATTAGACATCAAAGACTATGAATAACAAAAAACTTTATATAGGAATTATGTCTGGCACAAGCGCAGACAACATTGATGCCGTCTTGGTTGACCTTAACTCTGATCAACCTGAGATATTACTCACGCATTCTCTAAAATTAGAAGCCTCTATAAAAGAACAAATTAGATCTTTAGCTGTCTCAGGGGCAAACGAAATACACCGAATGAGCCAGCTAAACCAGTCTCTGGGATTGCTATTTGCACAGGCTGTTAACGAACTACTCTGTTTGTCCGTGACATCAGACGACCCTAGAGATATTCGAGCAATTGGGAGCCATGGGCAAACTATCAGACATTATCCACCATCGAAAACATCTAATAACGACTATGGCTATAGCTTACAAATAGGCGACCCAAACACTATTGCAGCATTAACCGGTATAACCACAATCGCAGATTTTCGTGGCAGAGATATGGCCTTGGGCGGCCAAGGAGCTCCTCTAGCCCCAAGATTTCATCTAGATTTTTTTGAAAAAATTGGTTCTGTGCGGGCCATTATCAATATAGGAGGGATCTCAAACATAACACTACTGCCGGGTGACGGATTAACTTCGTCAGTTCTTGGTTACGATACAGGTCCAGGTAATGGATTAATGGACAAATGGACTAAGGAGAACCTTGGAAAAGATTACGATAAAAGTGGGG
>JBLHWD010000078.1:0-4413 GCA_047628995.1 Saprospiraceae bacterium
TGCTGGTGTTTATTCTAGTGATTTTTGGCTTTTTGTTCTGTTTAAAAAAAAGCGACTCAGTCAAAGTTCTTTATTACTTCAACGGACCCTTAGTGTGTGCATTGTTTATGGGTGGATTGATACCATTATTTTATGGGTCTTATGAGGTGATTGCTGCGATAACCATTTTCGTGGCGTCATGGGTTGTCTCTGTAACAGTCAGGGATGTGTGGCAAAAATCTGCACATTCTAGATCACGTCTATATGGATTCATGCGTCTAAATGCAAGTTATTTTGGCATGATTATTGCGCACATTGGCGTCGCCGTATGCATTGTTGGTGTAGGATTGACTAGTGTGTACAGCACCCAGAGAGATGTCCGAATGGAGCCTGGCGACCAGATTGAAGTAACTGTAACAAAAAATGATTTAAGTGTTGCTACGCTTTACCCCCAAAAGCGCCGCTATCTAGCTAGCGGCCAAACCATGACAGAAGCAGCTATAAATAGCGGAATGTTTCGTGATATTTATGTAGCTTTGGGTGAGCGGCTTAAGGGGGATGCTTGGGCCCTTCGTATTTATGTGAAGCCATTTGTAATCTGGATATGGTTAGGAACGTTATTTATAGCAGTCGGGGCTTTGGTTGCGCTGACAGACAAGCGCTACAGACGGGGCTATAAAAAAGTTATTAATCAATAATGGCCTAAACTAGTTTTGCTAAGCATCACTTTTTTCTACATGAAAGATGTTTTGAAAGATGGAGATTACATCTATTGATAAACCCAAGGTGGTGCACCCAGTGTATAGATTGAAATTATTTTTACCCTTGTTACTTTTTTTTGTAGTTGCAATATTTTTAATGAGTGCACTAGGTCGAGATCCTAGCTACATGCCTTCCGCATTATTGGATCGTCCTGCGCCCGAATTTTCTTTGCGTATTTTGGGTGATGAGGACAAGTATGTAGGTAGAGAAATTTTTTTAGGAGAGCCCTCCTTGTTAAATATATGGGCTACTTGGTGCTTTTCATGCAGAGTGGAACATGCATTTTTGCATAAACTTTCATTGCAAGGGATTCGCATTATTGGCCTTAATTATAAAGATGATATGCACAAAGCTGCTGATTGGTTGAGTAAAATGAAGGACCCTTATGTTTTAAGTGTTATTGATGATGTTGGCAAGCTTGCAATTAATTTAGGTGTTTTTGGTGCTCCTGAAACTTATTTCATAGATAGCATGGGTATAATTAGATACAAGCATGTTGGAGTGATAGACGATCGTGTGTGGCATGATCGCCTCCTTCCTATATGGAAAAATCTTAAATAAAGCGCGTATTTAACAATAGATATGCATTAGACAAACAGGAGGTAAGAAAATGGCTCATGAAGATTATCAGAAGGGCATAGCTATTCGACGCCAGGTTATGGGTGATAAATTTGTCGATGCAGCAATGGATAAAAGTACTGATTTTAGCAAACCTGTCCAGGATTACATTAATGAGAATTGCTGGGGTGCTATCTGGAGCAGAGGCGTATTACCGTTGAAAACACGGAGTATTATTACTATAGCTGTCCTAGCTGCACTAAAGGCTCCAACAGAGCTAAAGGGCCACATTAGAGGCGCAATTAACAATGGTTGCTCCAAAGAAGAAATACAGGAAATATTACTACATACTGCACCCTATATAGGTGCTCCAGCGCTTCAAGAAGCATTTCGAGTTGCAGAAAAAGTGTTTGAAGAGTAAAGCTAGCAAAGATCTCTATGTAGACTTAATAGTAAAAAATTTAGGGAAAGTGATAGGTGACAAGAAAGCTATTTGGAAGCTTAGTAATTTTATACATGATGATGGCATTCAGCTCGGCTGTTTTGGCTTCAGAAGTTATAATTTTTTCTTCAGATCAGCTTCGTGATCGCTACTATAACTTGATTGATGAGCTACGCTGTCCAAAGTGCCAAAATCAAAATTTGTCAGATTCAAACTCGCTTATAGCAGTTGACCTGCGCAATGAAATTTATCTAATGCTTGAGGATGGCAGGGCTAATGACGATATCGTAGATTTTTTGTCCTCTCGCTACGGTGACTTTGTTAGGTATCGACCACCATTGAATATGGCAACGTTAATTCTCTGGTTTACTCCAGGAGTTTTATTTCTTCTTGGTATAATTTTTATTTATCTTTTTCGCCGCCGAGAATCGGCTGTAAGCCATGCTGCTGTCGCTCTTAATAAAAATCAGCAGTTGTATCTGAATAAGCTTCTTGCAGAGAGACCAGCTAATTCCGCGCCTATCGATGATGGAGAAAAAAAATGATTTGGTTTATTTTTGCTTTCCTTGCGCTCTTAGCTTCAGTCTTCATAATTTTTCCTTTACTTAGAAAAGATATTAATCAGGAAGTTGCGTTTCCGCATTCGAATGAAGAGCTTGAAGAGAATATTTTAGCATTTAAAGATCAGGAGTTAGAATTAAACTTGCAACTATCAGCGGGTATAATTAGTGACGTAGATCACTCAGAGCTCTTGTTGGAGCAAAGACACATATTGGCGTTAGATTTAGCTGACGAGACGAAACCATTAAGAAAAATAAATTTAAATCGAGGCGCATGGCTGGTGCTAGCTAGTTTGTTATTGATGCCCGTATGTGCGTTTAGTTTGTATAATTTTTTAGGCGCGAGTACTGATTTGCATATTACAGATTTGTTAAAAAAACGTGCTTCTATTCTTATGAATGATGAAAATAGGAATTCCTTGAGCGTTGAAATACAAGAAAAAATGTCCAGTAGGTTGTTAGATGAGCCTGATCACCCTTTCTACCGGTCGGCTCTAGCGCAACTGCAAATGGAAGGTGGCGACTTTGCTGGAGCGAAATTATCCTATTCTATGGCGTTAGTTACCAGACCCAATGATTCGGAATTATTATCAGAATATGCTCAGGCTGCATATTTTTCAGAAGACAAAAAATTCAATGAGACAGTAAATCTTATTTTAGATAAAGCTTTGCTGTTGGATTCAGGCAATAAAATAGCACTAGGCCTTCAAGGAATCCGTTTTTTTGAATTAGGCGATTATGGGTCAGCTGTTAAGAGTTGGGAAAATGCATTGCTATCCACTCCTATGAATACCCCAGAGTCGAACGCGCTTGAATTAAGTATTTCATACGCACGAAAATTTCTTAAGGAAAATAAAGATAGCCTATCGGTGAAGGTCACACTTTCTCCAGAATATAAGCTTAGGATGGACGCCGTTGTCTACGTTTATGTGAAGGAGTGGGGGGGGAGCTCAAAACCTTTAGCGGCAGTAAAGCTCGCGGTGAAAAACTTGCCTGCAATAATAAACCTAGAAGACGATATAACTATGATGAGTAAAAAAAACTTATCTTCATTTGAATTTGTTGAGGTTGTAGCCAGAGTGTCCATGTCAGGTTTGGTCACTCCCTCTAGTGGAGACTATGAGGGATCAACTGGAAAAATAAGATTAAAAAAAGGAAAAGTTGCACTAATACAGATTAATAAACAGTTATAGGTTAACTGGCTACTTGTAGCCTTTCATAAGCTCGTTTAGCATGTCCTGATTCGCGATGAGAAAATATATCTATGCGCTTAAAAAGCATAAAAATGGCTGGTTTTAAATCTTTTGTGGATCCCACCACAGTATTACTGCCGAGCAGTTTATGCGCAGTAGTTGGGCCCAATGGGTGTGGAAAATCTAATATTATAGATGCGGTCCGCTGGGTTATGGGCGAGAGCTCTGCAAAGCAATTGCGCGGGGAGTCAATAACAGATGTCATCTTTAACGGTTCTAGCAATCGAAAGGCTGTTGGGCAAGCCTCTGTTGAGCTGATTTTTGACAATTCTGAAGGAACCCTCGGTGGTGAGTACGCTGGCTGGGGCGAAATTTCAATTAAGCGAAAGGTCACAAGAGATAGTCAGTCAAATTACTATTTAAACAGTGATAAGTGCCGCCGTAGAGATATTACAGATATTTTCTTGGGTACTGGTCTGGGCCCTCGAAGCTATGCAATTATCGAGCAGGGCATGATATCAACGATTATTGACGCAAAACCAGAAGAGCTACGTGTCTATATTGAAGAAGCGGCAGGTATATCCAAGTACAAGGAGCGCCGGAGAGATACAGAAAACCGCATCAAGAGAACAAAAGAAAATCTGGATCGGATATCTGATATACGTGAAGAATTAGGCAATCAACTAAGTCGACTTGAGCGTCAAGCCAAAGCTGCAACAAAATATACAGAACTTAAAAAGGATGAAAGGCAAAGCAAGGCTAAATTGCTTGCTTTAAAGTGGCGATTCATGGAGGTCAGTGTCTCAGAGCGCCTCGGAGCTATTAAAAGTCTTGAAGTTAAAGTAGAAAAAATTCTGGCTAATCGAAGTGAATGTGATGGCAAGTTGGAGAGGTTTCGTATTAAGCACTCTGAGCTTGG
>JBLHWD010000079.1:0-4383 GCA_047628995.1 Saprospiraceae bacterium
AAGCATTGACTGCCAATTGTGATAATAATTTGTCCGCCACCTGACAAAGTTCCCATAGTAGAGCTTCCTCCACCCAAGTCGGAGCCTTTTTTTACGAACACTCCTTGAGATATACGCCCCTCGATCATACTTGTGTTTTCTGTCCCAGCATTAAAGTTTACAAAGCCCTCATGCATAATAGTGGTGCCTTCCCCGATATAAGCACCCAGCCGAACTCTCGCTGTATCTGCAATCCTGACTCCTGAAGGCACTACGTAGTCGACCATTTTAGGAAATTTATCAATACTGCTGACTGATAAATTTGTGTTTTTCAGTCGAGCGTCTAGTTGTCGCTCTTTAAGCTCATTAATATCTATTGCGCCTTCATTTGTCCATGCAATATTTGGAAGAACTCCAAATATACCAGTAAGGTTGGTATTATTTGGCTTGATAAGCCTATGGGACAGTAGATGAAGTTTAAGGTACCCTTCTGGCACAGTGGTGACTGGACTGTCGGCTTCCAGTATAGTAATTAGGGTTGGCTTTTCTGCGCTTCTCATACGGTTGACAAGAGAGGCAAGAGCAGGTTCGGCTGAATCTGAGAACATGTTTGAAAGTTTTTCTAGCAACTGATCGTCTAAGGAAATAGTTTGATTTCCGCCAGTATATTCGAGTGTCGCGCATAATATTCTAGTAACGACTTCGTCGGGATTTATGAGTGGCTGAGGATAAAAAACTTCTAGCCACTCGTTTTTTTTGTTCTGGGTTCCAATACCCAGGCCAAAACTAAAGATTGTTGTCATTTTTTACATTTCCCGAATGAAAATTATTGAATGGTAAGGTTAAGTTTTAGAAGAAAAAATGGTGTCATATTGCTCTGCTGTAAACCCAATGTAAATAAAACCATTCACATCTAGTACGGGTCTCTTAATAAGAGTCGGCTGTTCTAGCATCAGCTCAATGGCCTCGCAGCTAGAATTTTTTTTTTGGGTTTCTTTAGAAAGCTTTCTCCAGGTAGTGCTTTTTTTATTAAGAATAGATTCATGGCTTATCGATAGCATCCATTTTTCCAATACTGCTCTATCTAAGCCGTCTGATCGTAAATCATGAAATTGGTATTTGATGCTGCTTTCGTTGAGCCATTTCATGGCTTTGCGCACTGAGTCACAATTTTTTATCCCATACATGGTAATTTTTTTCATACTTTACTTGGCGCACAGCAGTCAAAATTTTAAAGATGTCAAATTATAGAGTGATAATGCTGTAGTTGCCAAAAAAACACGACTAATTATTTGATAATTTATTCTAATCAGTTTATCAGGGCTAATATTTTTACTTTCTTGTGAAATAGGCAATCAGCGTAATATTAAGCCTTTCGAGTCCTTGGCGCCGTCTTTCTTTTTGGATATAGCCCGGTACAGATTTTACAAATCGTACCATCGCAATTCCATGCAGAGCAAAACTCACGACCAAAATAAATAAACTGCAAGTGAAGCGCGCTCCAGTTTTTTCTGGGGAAAAGTAATCTCAAGTCCTTTTCTGTTTGAGTAACATTTCTCCCATTGGTGAGACCCCACCTTTGAGCCAAACGATGAATATGAGTGTCAACTGGAAATGCAGGGTGGCCAAAACCTTGAGACATAACAACACTGGCTGTTTTGTGTCCAACACCTGGCAGCTCTTTTAATGCCTCAAGATTTTCTGGTACTTCACCATAAAACTTATCAACGAGGATGTTGGATAACTTCGAAATAGCCTTAGATTTCTGTGGAGCTAGCCCGCAGGGGCGAATTATTTCATAGATAGACTGAATGGGGATTAAAGACATATCTTTTGGGTTGGCAGCTTTTTCAAATAATATAGGCGTGACCTGGTTCACGCGAGAGTCAGTGCACTGTGCAGAAAGTAGGACTGCAATGAGTAATGTATAGACATCCTTGTGCGCGAGCGGAATGGGTGGAGACGGGTAGAGCTCGTTAAGTTTACTGAGAATGTAAGCTGCCCTTTGTTTTTTTAACATAGTTAACTCGAGTCATATGACGTAATAAACTTCTTAATTCTTTCTGCCGCTTGCCGGCATTCTTCTACGGGCGCCACCAGAGCCATTCTTATGTAACCCCGGCCGGGGTTACTGTTGTCTGAAATTCTCCCAAGATAGCTACCAGGAAGCACGGTAACATTCTGTTGAGAAAATAATTCTTTGGAGAAAGTTTCATCATCGCCTATATTTGCTGAAAGTATATTTACCCAAAGATAGAACCCTCCATCTGGTATATTTAAAGGCAAAATATCTCCTAGAATTTGTTGAAAAATTTCAAACTTTTGTCGATATTTCTTCCGATTTTCTTTTACATGCACCTCATCACCCCAAGCTGCGATGCTTGCTAGTTGAGTAATAAGGGGCATAGCGCAACCCTGGTATGTACGATATTGTAAAAATGATTCAAGAATACCGGCGTCCCCTGCAACAAAACCAGCTCTCAAGCCGGGTAAATTAGATCGCTTCGAAAGACTGTGAAAAACTATGCAACGCTGATAATCATGCCTCTGCATTACAGCGCAAGCCTCAAGCAATCCTACAGGTGGCTTATTTTCGTTGTAATATATCTCTGAGTAGCATTCATCGCTGGCAATAATAAAGTTGTGTTTATCAGCAAGTTTAATTAATTTTTGTAAGGTGCTTATATCAAGTACAGCACCACTAGGATTGCCAGGCGAGCAGATATATATTAGCTGACATGAGTCCCAGGTTTTATCCGAGACGGAGCTAAAGTCTGTTAAAAAATCGTTTTCTTTATTACAGCTGAGAAAGTGTATTTTTGCTCCAGAAAGCAGTGCGGCACCTTCGTAAATTTGATAAAAAGGGTTGGGCATCAGGATAAGTGGGTTATTTGTCCTATCAATAGTAGCCTGAGAGAATGCAAAAAGAGCCTCTCGCGTTCCATTTACTGGCAGAACCTGAGATTCTGGATCCATATGCTTAAGACTAAATCGACTTTTCAGCCAGGCAGAAACCGACTCCCTGAATTCTAAGGTTCCTTTTGTGCTCGGATACATCGACAGTTTGTCCATTGAAGATGTGATTTTTTTGGCAACAAAGCTAGGCGATGGATGCTTTGGCTCTCCAATTGATAAAGATATATGACTTAGTTTTTTCGGTGGGAAAACTCCAGAAAGAAGAGTTGAGAGCTTCTCAAAAGGATATGGGTGGAGCTTAGTAAGGTCACTATTCATAACTATTTTAGTTTTCATTTAAGTTTTTATTATCGCCAAAGGCTCATTTTTTGAAGAGGAGCTCCTTCTGCTTGATTCATGACACGAGCATCAAGTTCATCACAAATAGTTTCCCCTATTTTTTTGCACAGAAGAGGGTCGCTTAAGGGCAGGTAATTTAAATCAACGAGATGAAAAACATCTTCAACTCGCTCACCTAAGGTCGAAATTTTTGCACTAATTAAATGCAGTTCGAGTTTCATAAAAATGCGACCCAAGCGCAATAGTAAGCCAGGTCTGTCTGGGGTGACAACTTCAAGAATTGTATGCATCTTGTCAATATTATTGCTAATATTTGTAATGGTCATTGAGTTAAACTGCTTCAATTCTGCTGGAATTCTTCGTTTTACATCCAGGATAGATTGATTGGTGTTTTGAAAGGCTTTATGTAGCGCTGATTTAACTTGCCCGACGATTTTGTGTTGATTGCCAAATGGCTCGCCTTTTTCATTAAGGACATAAAAAATATCAAAAGTGTTTTCTTTTATATTTTTATTTAAGGTTACATCTAAATTAGTGTTTAGACTGGTATGCAGGCTAGCGTCTAGAATTCTTAGTTGTAGCTTGTCAAGTGTTGCTGCAATTACAGGAAAGACGTTGTATAAACCATTTGTGCCTATAAATATTTGCGTAGCAGTAGGAATCTCTAGGCCTTTATTCTTTATTAAGATAACGGGTAAAGCTGTATTTTTTTGTTCCGAGACAGCTTTTGTGTAGCTTGCAATATCAGATGCGCTTTCTCTAAGAAAAAACTCATCATCAAGATCGCCCCATATTTTTTTTGCATTAACACGACTCAAGCCATCCTTGAGCAGTTCTGCTATAGCGGCATTTTTGGTATTGGTAACCCAGCTTTCACGACTTACTGGATTCTCAAGTCCGCGACTCAGTGCTTTTTTTGTTTCCAAGTATAACTGACGCATAAGCGATGCCTTCCAGCTATTCCATAACTCAGGATTGGTAGCAATTATGTCAGCAACAGTTAATACCAGCAGATAGTCCAGCCGAACTTTGCTGCCTATCAGTACGGCAAACTTATGGATAACGTCCGGATCAGATATGTCGGATCGTTGAGATGCGCTGGACATTAATAGAGGATTTTCCACTAACCATGAAACTAGCTCTGTTTCT
>JBLHWD010000080.1:0-4362 GCA_047628995.1 Saprospiraceae bacterium
CCCCAAGTAACGGGACATTAAGTTCTGCTGCTCGTCTTCCAACACTTAGCATGCTGCCGTCGCCTCCAACAACAACGATCAAATCCAACATAAGCTGTTCATCAAGTTGATCAAAAACTGGCAAATTTTTACTACTGACCAAGCGTGACGTTTTGGACTCAAGAACGACTGAATAACCTTCTCCTTCCAAGAAACGGCAAAGTCTATTTAGAGGTTCAATTATTTCTGAAAGCTCTATATTAGCAATAAGTGCAATGCGTTTAAAAGGTGTCATATTTAGCAAGCCCTGCAATAAAAGGTAGCAGCATTAGTTGAGAAAGCCTCAATGTGAATACTATAATTGCACACTAGACCGCGTCATATATTAGAGAATAGTAAAGGATTATATGTCATCGAAAAAGAAAAATAAGGCATAACCACGAGAACAAGGCGGAAGACATACAGGCAAATACCTAGTGCCTCTTTAAGTTTGAATGCAGCGATGGCTGTATGAATAAATAAATGGCGGACCGGACGGGACTCGAACCCGCGACCTCCGGCGTGACAGGCCGGCATTCTAACCAGCTGAACTACCGGTCCGTATATAATCTTTTAATCTGGTGGGTGGTACAGGGGTCGAACCTGTGACCTACGCCTTGTAAGGGCGTCGCTCTACCAACTGAGCTAACCACCCCCTTGAAAGAAGCCGCAATTCTACCCGAATATCAAGCCTTGTCAAACATTTCAAGGCGCCTTGATATATAAATAATAAGAACATCAACTTAAGATATAATACAAGATATAATACAAGGCATATCACAGAGAACTACATGGAAATTTTTAAAGACTTTACTTTCGAGGCTGCACATTTTTTACCCAATGTCCCTGATGACCATAAGTGCAAAAGACTGCATGGCCACTCCTATCATGTAGCTATACATGTTGAAGGTGAAGTGGGCTCAGCCAATGGGTGGGTTATGGATTTTGGGGCACTAAAGGAGTATTTTAAACCTGTGTATGATCAGCTAGATCACCGCTTTTTGAATGACATAAAAGGACTGGAAAACCCCACAAGTGAAAATCTAGCCCGATGGGTATGGGGGGAAATTAAGCCGAAATTACCTATGCTCTGCAAGGTTGAAATAAGAGAGACCTGCACATCTGGGTGCATATATACAGGTGATTAGCTCGGAACAACTAACTATGAAAAGTGCACTCTAAAGCTGATTTAATGCTCGAATAGTTAAATTTAAACCCTGTTTCTAGGGCTTTTTTTGGTATAGCTCTCTGTCCTGATAACAACAGCTCCTGCGCCATCTCGCCAAAGATAACGCGAGCAATAATCGACGGCATACTAAAGAGAGTAGGCCTTGATAGAATCTCACCGAGGGCTCTAGTAAAATATGCGTTGGTTACAGGGTTAGGTGAACATGCATTTACACCGCCTGATATATTTTCTTGCTCCATACAGTGAAAAATTAAAGCGACTTGATCAGCTATATGAATCCATGGCATCCATTGCTTACCGCTCCCTATCTCTCCCCCTAAACCAAACTTAAACGGCGGAACCATACGTGCAAGTGCGCCCTCACCCCTACCCAGAACTATGCCGGTTCTAAGATAGCAGACCCTCGATCCCAGTAACTGAAACTGAGATGCAGCGTTTTCCCACATAGAGCACAAATGATGCGAATAGCCTTCGCGATATTCGCTTGTCTCATCAAGAATGCTATCGTCACTAGAGCCGTAATAACCAACTGCTGAACCACTAACAACAACATCAGGGTAAGAACGCTTAGCTTTAAAATATTCGAATAGCTCATTCGTAGTATCAACCCTGCTATTAATAAATTTTTGTTTAAGCGTTTTATTCCACCTGCCTGAAACTAAAGACTCTCCAGCCAAATTTAAAACACAACTAATGCTTTGCTTGTCTGGTAGCTCGCCTAATCTTGCTATTACTTTAACACCTGGCAGGCGCTCTCGAGCTGCCATGGCATTGCGCGACAGTGCCACTACTTTATATCCCTTTTTTACAGCCGCCATGCAAAAATGATACCCAATAAAGCCTGTAGCGCCTGTAACCAGTACTGTTTTATTGTTCACTATGAATTACACCAAGATAGTTTTTTAATAATTTATATTTTCACTCATTTTTAATTTGTTAAAAAAAGCCTAAAATTTCTTCTGTTTTAAGCTCTACTAACTCACCTGAGGTCGCCTCAACATTCAATCGAACAACGGGCTCTGTATTGCTGCTCCTAAGATTAAACCGCCATCCCTTAAAGGTCATACTTAGTCCATCAAAATAATCTATCTTTACAGCCTGATCTGAATAGAAATTCTCTATCCGTTCCAACATCTTCGGAGCATTTTTTATTTCTCGATTAATCTCCCCAGAACAGGGATATTGATCTACTTTCGATTGGATCATTGAAGACAAAGTTCCCTTGGATGCACTTAGCAATTCTGCAATCAACAGCCAAGGAATCATTCCGCTGTCACAATAATAAAAATCACGAAAATAGTGGTGAGCACTCATCTCTCCACCATAAATAGCGTCTTCTTTCCGCATTGTCTCTTTGACAAATGAGTGGCCACATTTGCTTTGTATTGATGTGCCATCAAAATTTTTACACACATCTTGTGTGTTCCAATACAAGCGTGGATCATGGACAATTTTTTGATTTGGATGTTTGCGCAAAAATGCTTCAGCCAACAAACCAACTACATAATAACCCTCAATAAATTCTCCAAACTCATCAAAAAGAAAACAGCGATCAAAATCACCATCCCAGGCGATGCCAAAATCTGCATTATTTTCTCTAACAGCAGTAGCTGTATGATGTCTGTTCTCTTTCAGTAACGGGTTCGGTATTCCGTTTGGGAACGCACCATCTGGCTCATGATGAACTTTAATAAATTCAAAGGGAAGGTGGCTCTCCAGGCCGTCAAGGACTTGCCCCGCGCCTCCATTACCTGAATTCACCACTATTCTGAGAGGTTTTAAGTTGGATTGATCAATGTAAGTTAGTAGGTGAGTAATATATGCGTCGAAGCAGCTTGCTTTACTGTAATGCCCTCGAGAACTCTTTATCGTATCAATAAAATTTTCAGTTTCAGCCATATTTCTAATGTCTAACAGGCCAGTATCACTACTTACAGGCCTAGCTTTCTCTCTAACTAGCTTCAAGCCATTGTAATCTATAGGATTATGGCTAGCTGTAACCATAATACCACCCCCGCAATCAAAATGATTTGTAGCGAAGTAAACTTCCTCCGTACCGCAAAGCCCGATATCTATGACATTAACACCTTCATCTCTTAGTCCATCTACAATGATAGACTTTAGAGTAACGCTGGAGTTTCTTATATCACCGCCTATTACAACTGTCTTAGGGGCTAGCCAGCGAGCGTAGGCTCGACTAATTCGATATACAACTAATGGTGTAAGATCGTTGCACAATTTTCCCCGAATATCGTATGCCTTAAAACAGTTTATCTTCATATGAAACCTAAAAATTATTCAACTACTTTTCTATAAAGCTGCTTCTTTGCAAAATATGTGCATTTTACAAACATAAAAAGCAGATGAATCTGAACTGTAATCGTGACCTGTTTTAGAGGCATTAAAAATAGATCAACCAGCTAGAGGCACTTTCAGGCAACTGATTAAAGTAAAAATAATTGGTCGGGGCGGCCGGATTTGAACCGACGACCACTACACCCCCAGTGTAGTGCGCTACCAGGCTGCGCTACGCCCCGATATTAAATCAACAAAAATAAATTATAGGTCGCCATAATACAGAACAGGAAAAGCAATTCAAGCTACCATTTTTCCTTTTTTTGACATCAACAAAACTAGCTCTTGAGGCTGCTGAGAAGTTCTTCTAGCTCACTAACAGTTTGATTG
This sequence comes from Saprospiraceae bacterium, assembly GCA_047628995.1. Classification (GTDB taxonomy): domain Bacteria; phylum Pseudomonadota; class Gammaproteobacteria; order Pseudomonadales; family Porticoccaceae; genus Porticoccus. The sequence goes on from JBLHWD010000080.1 coordinate 3,893, forward strand.
ATAACTTGACAGACCTGAGTCGCATCTTCTCTTGCATCGTTACCAAGTAACTTCTGTCGAGCGCCATCGATTGTGAACCCCTGCTGATACAGCAATGAGGCGATTTGACGAATTAGGATAACATCTGGGTGTTGGTAGTAGCGACGATTTCCTCGCCTTTTAAGTGGGTTGAGACTAGGAAACTCCTGCTCCCAGTACCTCAAAACGTGGGGCTTAATACTGCAAAGGTTACTCACCTCACCTATAGTAAAGTAAGTTTTACCCGGTATGGGAGGCAGCTGATCACTATTATTTGGCTCCAACGTGTCCCTCGATTCGAGCTTTCAGCTTTTGTCCTGGCTTGAATGTTACAACTCTTCTAGCAGAAACAGGAACTTCTTCGCCTGTTTTAGGATTGCGCCCAGGCCTACTTTTCTTATCTCGAATATCAAAATTACCAAAACCAGATAGCTTAACGGATTTATTATTTT
>JBLHWD010000081.1:0-4351 GCA_047628995.1 Saprospiraceae bacterium
CAGCACTGATAAAAATACCCCATTTATTCTGTTAAACCAAACGGCGACAACAACCTATACAGCACAAAGTGGTTTAATTGGAGTGAATGGCACAGACACTATAGAGGGCCGGCCGGTTTTTAGAACAAAAACTGACGACTACCAATTATTGGATAATGATAATGTTTTGCAGGTTGACTTGGTATTAGACGATGAAGACATAAAAATTATCAAGCAATATACTTTTAACCGAAAAGACTATCTCATTGGACTTGAATACCAGATATCAAACCAAAGCAACAACTCTTGGGCGGCTAACCTATACGGCCAAATAAAACGGGATAGCCATAACCCTACAGTAGTAACAGCTATGGGAATGCAACCCTTTCTAGGTGCCGCCCTAACAAGCAACGAAAAAAATTATCTCAAGTTAGATTTTGAGGAAATCAAGAATCAGCCTTTTAAAGATAGCCTGGTTGGTGGCTGGGTCGCGATGGTTCAGCATTACTTTGTTAGCGCTTGGGTTCCGGATCAAAATACAAAAAATAATTTTAATATACGAAAATTAGGTAATCAGGACGCATATATATTAGGCTTTACTTCTCCAGAAGTCGCAGTGAAGCCGGGTGAAAGCGGCAAGCTCGTTGCAGGTTTTTATGCTGGCCCAAAAGACCAGTATCGCCTAGAAGAGCTATCCCCATACCTTGGTCTAACGATAGATTACGGCTGGCTGTGGATGATTGCTAAACCCTTGTTTTGGGTGCTTTATCAACTTCATCAAATTCTAGGAAACTGGGGCTGGTCAATCATTCTACTGACAGTTTTTATTAAGGCGGCATTTTTTCAATTGTCAGCCAAAAGCTACACATCGATGGCCAACATGCGGAAACTTCAACCGGAGATGCTTCGCCTAAAAGAGCTTTATGGCGATGACCGTCAAAAGATGTCACAAGAAACAATGAATCTTTATAAACGAGAAAAAGTAAATCCAATGGGAGGGTGTCTCCCAATTTTGGTTCAAATGCCAGTTTTTATAGCACTATATTGGGTCTTGCTCGAAAGCGTTGAGCTTAGACACGCACCCTGGGTATTTTGGATAAATGACTTGTCAGTTAAAGATCCATTTTTTGTTCTGCCTCTAATTATGGGTGTAAGTATGTTTGTTCAGCAAAAGCTAAACCCCACTCCACCAGACCCCATACAAGCAAAGGTGATGCAAATCATGCCTATAGCCTTTACTTTTTTCTTTATGTTTTTCCCGGCAGGACTTGTGCTTTATTGGACGGTAAATAATGGGCTATCAATTCTTCAGCAGTGGGTGATCACACGGAGAGTAGAGGCAGCTGGGTCAAAAAATTAGGCGTTTGCAGGATTCTGGCCAACTTATAATTGGTTCAGGCGACCATCTGGGCATTAAAAATGTATCTATCTTCTGATCACGACATAATAGCAGCAATAGCCACCCCTCCAGGCAAGGGAGGGGTGGCTATTATGCGTATTTCTGGTCATGATATCAGCGCGTTCCTGAAGGAGTTATTGTCTAAAAATCCACAACCGAGACAAGCAACGTTCACTAATTTCTTAGATGCTAATGGCGAGGCAATTGACCAGGGTCTTGCCATTTTTTTCCCTTCTCCACACTCCTTTACTGGTGAGTCCGTTTTGGAGCTTCATGGTCATGGTGGCCCGGCAGTTATGGATGCTCTGTTACGCCGCAGTCTTGAGCTTGGGGCTCGCTTAGCTCGAGCCGGAGAGTTCTCGGAACGAGCTTTTTTAAATGATAAAATAGATTTAACTCAGGCAGAGGCTATTGCTGATCTGATTAATGCATCTTCAGAGCAGGCAGCTAGGTGTGCTATGCGCTCTTTGCAGGGTGAATTCTCCAAACATATAAGTGTTTTGGTTGAATCTTTAACTACATTACGCATCTATGTTGAAGCAGCTATTGATTTTCCTGAAGAGGAGATTGATTTTCTTGCTGACCCTAAAATATCAAATGACCTAAATTCTATAATCGCAGACTTATCAGAAATTAAAATCAAAGCCAAGCAAGGAGCCTTGATTTCTGAAGGTATGACGGTTGTAATCGCAGGGAAACCCAATGCGGGAAAATCAAGTTTACTGAACGCTCTCTCGGGTCAAGAAAGTGCAATTGTCACTCCCATAGCAGGCACAACTCGAGATGTTCTCAAAGAAAATATACACATCGACGGAATGCCTTTGCATATCATAGATACAGCCGGCTTGCGTGAAACAAAAAATCTTGTCGAAAAAGAGGGAATCAAAAGGGCTTGGGATGAAATTGACAGAGCCGATAGAGTTCTATTCATAATAGACAGCTCAGATAATTATTCGTCTAGCATGCAAGAAAATTGGCCAGATTTTTTTGAACGATACCCCGGCGCTACCAATATTAGCTTTGTGTTAAATAAGGCAGATGTTTCTCGATTGACACTCGGAGTATCTGAAGACGGCTATCCGGTGATCGCACTTTCAGCCAAATATCGATTGGGGATAGAAGGACTCACAAGTCATCTCACTAATTGTATGGGTTTTGACGGGACGAATGAGGGCAGTTTTGTTGCAAGGCGACGACACCTAGAGGCATTAAAAAATGCTGAAGACCACCTTCTGTCTGGCCGCTTGCAACTACTCGGGGCAGGAGCAGGAGAACTATTGGCCGAAGACCTGCGTTTAGCACAAAAATCTTTGGCGCTTATAACGGGAGCCTTCACCAGCGATGATTTGTTAGGTCGTATTTTTTCAAGCTTTTGTGTGGGAAAGTGACTTTATAATTTTCTTTAGCATTTAATTTTACATTAATTTTTCTGCCTCAGCTTTTTATGTTTACAAGAAGCCCCCAGTCAATCACCAAGTTATTAACAAGATATCCACAGTTTTCTGTATATATACGGCCTTATTGTCAATCTATTCCTGTTTATAAATACAGCAGAACCTTTTTTGTATCTTATTGTTTTTAAAGAGTATTTTTGTTTTAGATAGTTTGTTTTATTTGATGAAAGTTGTGGATAACTTCACTTTTTCTGGCTAGACTATACACATAATAAGCACGTGATATTTAAAGATCATTAGTGGCAATAATTTGTGTTTTATGGGGTATTAAAAGTTGGCTGAAGTCTTGTGGAATAAATGTTTATGTCGTCTCGAGGAAGAGCTGCCTGCACAGCAGTTCAGTACTTGGATAAAGCCTTTAAAATTAGGCTCTACTGATACACCTACGGCTGACAGTGATGTTCTTTTGTTGGCACCCAATCGATTCATAAGAGACTGGGTCTTGGATAAGTTTATAACGCGCATTACAGAAGTTTTACAACAACTCAGCGGTGTTCGTTGTGGAGTAAAGGTTCAAGCAACAACAACGAGTCAATCTTTCGTGGACACCTCCGCTGTTGATGGACAAGAAATACAGCCCCGTATCTTAACTGCTAGGCCGCTTCCTGCCACCACATCCATACAGGTCCCGTTTGATCGACCCACTGCAAGTGTTGAGGGTTCTTTGCAGCATAAGAGTTACCTTAATTCCACCTTTACCTTTGATTCGTTCGTTGAAGGGAAGTCCAATCAACTTGCTTTGGCCGCCTCTCGTCAAATAGCTGATAATCCTGGTGGTTCATATAACCCCTTATTTATCTATGGCGCTGTTGGTCTTGGCAAAACACACTTAATGCACGCAGTCGGCAACGAGCTCCGTAGGCAAAAACCAAACGCTAAAATTATTTACCTGCACTCAGAGCGTTTTGTCGCAGACATGGTAAAAGCGTTACAACTTAATGCTATAAATGATTTTAAGCGATTCTATCGTTCCGTTGATGCGCTTTTGATTGATGACATGCAGTTTTTCGCAGGTAAAGAGCGATCCCAAGAAGAGTTCTTTCATACGTTTAATGCGTTATTGGAAGGCGGAAAGCAAATGATATTAACTTGCGATCGCTACCCAAAAGAAATCGATGGTTTAGAGGAGCGCCTTAAATCTCGGTTTGGGTGGGGTCTAACAGTTGCTGTCGAGCCTCCAGAGCTTGAAACTAGAGCAGCTATACTGATAAAAAAGGCTGCTCAAGCAAGGATAAATTTACCTACTGAGGCAGCGTTTTTCATTGCGCAAAGAATTCGCTCTAATGTTAGAGAGCTAGAGGGGGCACTTAAAAGGGTAATAGCGAGCGCTCACTTTACTGGCAGCCCAATTAACATTGATTTGATACGTGAATCGCTAAAAGATTTGCTGGCGATACAGGACAGGCTGGTCACTATTGACAATATTCAAAGGGTGGTCTCAGATTACTATAAACTAAAAATGTCCGAACTTTTATCCAAAAGACGTAGCAGGTCGATCGCTCGACCCAGGCAGGTGGCA
>JBLHWD010000082.1:0-4316 GCA_047628995.1 Saprospiraceae bacterium
CAGCTTCTGAAAACTTCACATCAATCATCGCTTGATCTATCCACTTACTTAAATTCAAATTTAAATTGTCAGGAAGGTAGCTATCCTTGTATCGAGAATCAATATTTCGCACGCCCATAGAAAGGTACAGCTGTGAATCCAAGCCTACTGACATCGCAGGAATATCTAAGTAAAAATAAGCATTTGCTTGGCCTTCAACTCCTTGCATCTGCAAGGGGCCGCTGAAAATCTTTGTAAACCCGCTTTCAAGATCTTGATGCCAAGCTATCCGACCTTTAATTGAACTGCGATAAACAAAATCATCAAAAATTCCAGGTAAGTGCAATGAAAAACCATTGGGGCTATCTAGCTCAAGAAAACCTTTCTTGTTATGCATCTCCATATAGCCATTAACTTGACGAAATCCCGGCCTTCCAGCCCACGATTCTATCGAGACATCATCTAAATTAGCTTTCAAGTAGATATCAGGATTGTCATTTTCTTCACTTAAGGTTAAATGAAAGTTACGGATATTACCTATGGGTTTTAACTGCTGAAAAAAATTAAAGAAGGGTTCAGGGGCGTAAGGAAGCTTCTCCAGAATACTCCCAAGCAATTTCAAGTCAATGTGATCCAAGGACAAGGTTGAAGTCTTCACTTTTCCAGAAGACTTCTGACTAAGGCCAGCTTGCAAAGGTTTGATCTGCAGGCCATCGAAGTTGAGACTTAGATCCGATAAATTAAGACTCCAGCCATCACTAGGACTATGCAAGCCAACAATGTTGGCACTTAGGCCCTCAACGGGGCCTGTATCCCTAAGTGCACTATGATAAATGTGCTTAGAATTAAAATTACCAAGTAACGTAATCTTTTCATTTTTTGCAGCTGAAACCCACATTTCTGCATTAACGTTGGCTTTAAAGCCAACAACATGCTCAGCTATACTTGGGAAAATTCTTTGCACTAGGCTATTAAGAGTGCTGTTGAAGTTGATATGGTTAAATTTTAAATAGGCTAATATATCGAAATCGTCTATGTTATTTCCATTGCCATTAGCCTCAATAATAACATCAACCGCATGTTCTGCCTCGGTTAGATTGACTGTACTTAGTAGACGGTGAAAATCACCTTTGTTTTCCAGGCGGACATTTTTAACATTTATGGCCGACTCAACCCCTGATAAAAATTTTAACTTCAAGTTAATCGATTTAATTTCCAAATGGCGACTGCTAAGTATGCTATCTAAAAATCCAGTATTTTTTCCTCCAAAATGTTTTCCAGCAATAGTCCAAGAACCTAAAGCAGACTCATTCATAGAAATACTTATATGATCAATATTTAACTCTCGCGATACCAACCGCCAAGAAAAGATACTTTTTATTAAGCTAACTTCAATACTTGCCCGATCAATGGTGACAGCTGGCTTATTATCATTTTCGGCATATATTAATATATCTGTAGCAGAAATTTGTGGGGAAAATTTATGCCATTTTCCGTTTATTTTAGGAATTTCTACTCTTGCTTCAAATACATTTGATATGAACTTATTAATTTCTAGGCGATAAGCGCCAATATTACCAACAACATCTTTAGTGACATATAAGCTGCCAGCAACGACAACTGATGCTGACAACAAAATTACCACGCGAGAAAAAATTTTTAACCTTTTAGCTTGAACCAAAAAATACTCCTAACTTGCATACTTCCACTCCAGTCGATATATAAAGTTTAGCTTTTTCTGACTATAAAAAAAATTCTGCTTTAGTCTTTTATCTACTGAAAATCTTATTCATTACTAATGCTAGTAGCGGCCAAATCAGTGCAGATGTGAGCGAAGAACCCATCAATAAAGCAACGCTCCAATCTGCTCGGTATAGCAGAGAAATACTAGTCACCAATAATTGATTTAATAAAACCATGAAAAAAATTAAAACAGCCTGATGGAATATGCCAAAGTGATGCAATCGCTTGCTTAGTAAAATCAAAAAATAAGCACACAACGAAAAAGTTATCGCATAGCGACCAAACATTTCTCCCGCAAACATATCAAGTATTATTCCAATCATCCATGCAAAACCTACTCCATATTTCGATCGTCCATAAAATAACCAATAAAATACAAGTAACAATAAAAACTGCGGTCTCCAGTAAGCAATAGAGCCGTTAATCGGGATAATTTGCAGTAACAATGCCGCCAAAAAAGAGAGGCTGGTGTAGAAATAGTTGCTATTTAGCATCCTCTTCTGCTCCAAATTTTTCTACAGTTTCGGATACTAGCAATAGGTAACGACTGCGATCTATTCGAGCTGAGGGCTCAAGGCTTACTTTAAGGTAAAGGTTATCGATTAAAGCATCAATAGAAACGACGGTCCCAACTGGATATCCAGAAGGGTATCGCTTGCCAAGACCTGAACTAACAAGCTGATCGCCTACTTTTATATCTGCATTAGGATTCACGTAACGCAGGTTGAGTTTTTTATAACTACCCTCCCCTTCGGCAATAAAACGCATGCCATTTCTTAAAACCCGGACAGGCAGCGCATGCGAACTGTCGCTTATCAACAACACTTTACTGCTGGAGCGATATACCTCCATGACCTGCCCCATTAATCCATCTGAATCAAGAACTGCTTGACCCTTAAATACCTTATAGTCTTTTCCACGATTAATTATAATGGTGTGGCTTAATGGATCAGGGGATATTCCTATTAATTCTGCAACCAGAACACTATGTTTTAATAAATCTGAGGCATTCATTAAATTTCGAAGCCGGTCATTCTCAGCGATGAGACCGGCCATTAGCTGAAGTCGCCCCTTAAGAATCAATAACTCTGTCTTTTGAAGTTCATTTTCTTTTTGAAAGTTAGCGACGCCAGCAACGTCTTCTGCCGCCTCATCAAACCAGCTTAGTAGCATTGCTGCCGAATAAACAGGTACAGTAACTTCAGCAACCCATACATGCAGTGGTTTCAGCCACTGAGTAGTAGTATCAATGAGAAGCAAAAAACAGGCGACGAAGAATAAAATAAACATTCGTCGGGCATATGAGAGGCTATTAAAAAAAAGATTTTTTATATCACCTTACTCCACAGTGGTTAAATCTCAGACCAAGAGAAAAAATATAGACTTATCAGACGAATGCAATCTATATCAATATGTCATCACGTCCATATGCCGTCTATCCATAGTTTCCAAAGCTTTTCCTCCACCTCTGGCTACACAGGTGAGAGGGTCGTCGGCTATGACAACTGGCAAACCAGTCTCATGAGCAAGAAGACGGTCCAGGTCACGCAGAAGGGCTCCTCCGCCAGTTAAAATAATTCCAGTTTCCGCTATATCGGAAGCCAACTCAGGTGGAGATTGCTCTAACACTAACTTTACCGCTTGAACTATTCCTGTTAATGGCTCTTGTAGTGCTTCCAATACTTCGTCGCTATTTAAGACGATGCTCTTTGGGACTCCTTCGGCCAGGTTTCGACCTCTAATGTCAATTTCCCGTATTTCTTTTGCTGGGTAGGCGCTTCCAACCTCAAACTTAATGCGTTCAGCTGTTGTTTCACCAATCACACTGCCGTACTTGCGTCGCACGAAACTACCAATAGCCTCATCAAAACGATCACCGCCAATACGCGCTGAATGGGAAAAAACTACTCCATTCAACGATAAAATGGCAATTTCTGTGGTGCCTCCACCTATATCAACCACCATAGACCCACAGGCCTGATCTACAGGCATTCCGGCCCCTAAGGCAGCAGCCATGGGCTCTTCAATCAAAAAAACCTCTCTAGCCCCAGCACTATAGGCTGATTCACGAATAGCTCTTTTTTCTACCTCTGTTGCCGCGCAGGGAACACAAATGAGAACTCTCGGGCTCGGCGGGATTAAGTTGTGCGCATGGACCTTTTTGATAAAGTACTGGAGCATTTTTTCAGTAACTTGAAAATCAGCTATCACACCATCCTTCAACGGCCTAATAGCAGTTATATTTCCAGGGGTGCGGCCAAGCATGCGTTTTGCCTCTACGCCTACAGCATCAACCATCTTCTGGCCATTATGGTGACGAATAGCCACTACAGAGGGCTCGTTGAGCACTATGCCTTTCTCTTTGATGTATATAAGCGTATTAGCTGTCCCCAGATCAATAGAGAGGTCATTCGAAAACATTCCACGTAATCTTTTTAGCATGCTTACTTCCCTTAATTTTCTTAATTTCAGAGTCACATCTTAACACTTAAAAAGTGCGCTTTAACACTAATAATCACAAGGGTCGAGAGCAAGTTCTATGTTGTATAGATGGTAACAATTTTATGCTGTTCTGCTGAGGCTAAAAAAGACCT
>JBLHWD010000083.1:0-4301 GCA_047628995.1 Saprospiraceae bacterium
AAGAAGTCCTGACTGCTCCCCTTTGGGTAAATCAATTTGTGAGGTGTCACCAGTAATAACAGCAGTAGCGTTAAAGCCTATACGCGTCAAAAACATTTTCATTTGCTCCCGCGTAGTATTTTGACTTTCGTCTAAAATAATATATGAATTTTTAAGTGTACGACCCCGCATAAAGGCAAGCGGAGCTATTTCAATAACATTACGGTCAATCAGCTTTTCTACCGTTTCTGCCCCAAGCATTTCATATAAAGCATCGTATAGAGGACGCAAATAAGGGTCTACTTTTTGACTGATATCTCCAGGGAGAAAGCCTAGCTTTTCTCCAGCCTCTACTGCGGGACGAACTAATAAAATCCTTTCTATTTCATCTTTTAATAAGGACTCAACCGCGCATGCGACAGCAAGATAGGTCTTTCCAGTACCAGCTGGACCTATGCCAAAATTTATCGCGTGAGTTTTTATTGCCTGAACATACCCTTGCTGATTAATGCCCCGTGGTTTTATTGTGCCTGTCTTTGTTCGTATTATTGGAAATGTTTTTATGTTGTCGGAAGCAGAGGATTGTGTATTGTTGATGCTAGTTGATATATCCATAAAAGGCTCGAGGCTCATGTGTCGTATAGCTAAGTGAATGTGATCTGGTGTTATAACGCTGCTGCAGGACTTGCTATCTTGATAGAGCATTTTTAGGATTTTACTTGCTTTATCTGTTGTTTCGCTGGCCCCATGAAGCGAAAAGGTATTTCCGCGGTTATGAATTTGGATATTTAGCCTTTGCTCAATTTGTTGCAGATGCTCATTAAATTTCCCGCAAAGCGAAGCTAATCGTTTGGTGTCGTTTGGCTCAAGAGTGACAGAGCGAACCACAAGTTGTGTTTTTAGGTTGCCCAATAGGCTTAACTCCATCGCGTTGCATTAATTAGCATATTATTTTTACTCCCCATCGCAATCATTTGCACATAATTGTTTGCATAAGCTGGTAATAAAGTTTTAGTTGGCTTGTGGCTCGAGTTTTTGCATAAGTTTAAGGGGTCGCTACTGTAGTTACCTTGCCGAGAAGTGAGTTGCGGAAAGCTCTAGTTATTGATACTTGTATAAAATTACCAATAAGACTTTGGTCGTTACATGTAAAATTTACTACTCGATTATTTTCCGTGCGACCCTGCAGTTGACCTGGATCTTTTTTTGAAATACCTGTAACTAGAATAGTTTCATTTTTGCCAACCATGCTTTCGCTTATAGCCATAGAATTTTGATTAATTCGATCTTGTAATATTTTAAGTCTTTGTTTTTTTACCCCTTCTTGAGTTTCGTCAGTAAGATCAGCTGCAGGAGTGCCCGGGCGTCGGCTATATGTAAAGCTAAAGCTCTGATCAAAGCCTATTTCATGAATAAGCTTCATTGTTTGCTCGAAATCAAATTCTGTTTCCCCTGGAAACCCCACAATGAAATCAGATGAAATGCTAATATCAGGCCGAATCTTGCGTAGTTTTCTAATTTTAGATTTATACTCAAGTACAGTATGCCCTCGTTTCATGGCCGAAAGGATCCGATCGGAACCGCTCTGAACTGGAAGATGTAAATGGCTTACTAGTTCGGGCACTTCCGCATAAACTGCTATTAAGCTGTCAGAAAACTCAACAGGATGCGAGGTTGTATAGCGGATCCGATCAATGCCATCAATCTTTGCAGCGTAAGTAATGAGTTCTGCAAGATCACATATATTATTATTGGGCATTTCTCCTCTATATGCATTAACATTTTGCCCTAGTAGGTTTATCTCTCGAACTTTCTGGTTAGCCAGATGAGAAATTTCTGTCAATATATCAGCTACAGGCCTACTGATTTCCTCCCCTCTAGTGTAAGGCACCACGCAGAATGTGCAGTATTTTGAGCAACCCTCCATTATGGATACAAAGGCAGAAGCCCCTTCTGCATCTGGTTGTGGCAAACGGTCAAATTTTTCAATCTCTGGGAAACTTATGTCAACAATAGTAGGGGTTGCCTTTTCCACTCTTTCTTTCATCATTTCTGGCAAGCGATGTAGTGTTTGGGGCCCAAAGATTAAATCTACAAAAGGCGCACGTTTTGCAATTGCTGCCCCTTCTTGACTGGCAACACAACCTCCAACCCCAATTATTAGGTTAGGATTTTTTTCTTTTAATTTCCGCCAGCGTCCCAGTTGGTGATACACCTTGTCTTCGGCCTTTTCTCTAATAGAGCAGGTGTTTAGGAGCAGGACGTCAGCCTCAGCTGGATTTGCAGTTACCACCATTTGGTGGCTGTCACCGAGAAGGTCACGCATTCTAGATGAGTCATATTCGTTCATCTGACACCCATGAGTGACAATATGGAGTTTTTTGCTAGTATTTTTTGACATATGCTAGTTATTTTTTTGGCTTTGTAATTTAATTTAACAACGTAGCATTATAGCCGTAGTGATTAGGAAAGCCCATCTTCTGAGCGACCAAGTTGATAAATAGCTAGTAGTTTATGATATAATTAAAGCCGATTTTATAAGCAACATTAATTTAAGTTTTAGGCTATAAAGTATGTCTTTAAATGCAATTTATAAGGTGATTTTTTTAAATCAGGGTGAGGTTTACGAGATGTACGCAAAACAAGTGTACCAAAGTGATCTCTGGGGCTTTCTGGAAGTTGAGGAGTTTGTTTTTGGCGAACGCAGTCAAATGATTGTTGACCCTGCAGAAGAGAAACTTAAAAATGAATTTTATGCTATAAAACGCAGTTTTATTCCAGTTCACTCAGTCGTTCGTATTGATGAAGTTGAGAAAGAGGGTGTTTGTAAAATTACTGATGCTAAATCAGGGAGTAATATTGCCCAATTTCCATACCCTGGAGCTGCACCAAAACCAAAAATTTAGTGGTTGGGCTGCCGGAAATTTTTATAACAAAGCCCTGACTACACAGTTATTTTTTGTCTTACTGAAGCCAACTTTACAGAATTGCAGAAAATTTCCATAGCATTATCTATCTCACCTAGAGATGGAAAAGATGGCGCTAGTCGAATATTCTTGTCTTCTGGATCCAGCCCATAAGGAAACGTAGCTCCCGCAGGAGTTAGCTTGACTCCTGCCTCTGCAGAAAGTTCTATTACTGCTTTAGCCAGTCCTGGTCGGGTGTTAAAAGAAACAAAATACCCACCTGTAGGCGAGGACCACTCTGCCATGTCAGAGTCTAGAAAATTATTTTTTAGATGTTTTATGACGCAGGAAAATTTTGGCTTCAACAGTGCTGCATGTTTCCTCATATGCAGCTTAAGACTGGCATGATCCTTGATAACTGCGAGGTGCCTCAATTGGTTGACCTTATCCGGGCCAATAGAAAAAATACCTAAATGCCTCTGAATAGCACTAAGATTTTTTTGGGATGCCGCCAAAAAAGATACGCCTGATCCTGCAAAAGTTATCTTTGATGTAGATGTAAACTGCAGGACACTGTTTTGAGTATTTTGCTTTCTGCAATATTCCATTATGTTTGGTAAATCTACTATATCTTCAGACATGTCATGGACAACATAGGCATTATCATAAAAGATTCTAAAATCAGGTGAACTGATATTACCTAGTTTTGAGAGCCGCTCGATATTACTTTTACTATAAGTACACCCGGTAGGATTAGAGTGCTTGGGTACACACCACATGCCTTTGATGCTGTTATCTCCGCTTATAAGAGATTCTACTTGATCCATGTCAGGACCATTCTCATCCATAGAAATTCTTATCATTTCTATGCCAAATTCTTCGCAAATAGAAAAATGGCGATCATAGCCAGGAACAGGGCAGAGGAATTTAATATTACCTTGGTCGCGCCAAGCAGAGCCTTTTCCGTTTAATCCAAACTGCCACGCAAACAGCAAGGTAAGATACATCAAGCTAAGGCTGCTGCTGCCTCCGACAATGACTTCATTGTTGTCGACGCCAAGCAATTCTGCGCCTAATGCACGCATTTCTGGTAGACCTGCTAGATTGCCATAGTTACGAGTATCAATACCGTCCTTTGTAATGTAGTTGCCTTTTATGGCTCCGTCTAGATTGTTAGATAAATCAAGCTGACTCGCAGAAGGCTTTCCTCTAGTGAGATCTAAATTTAGAGCGGTTGCTTTAAATGCCTCATGTTTTTTATGGAGCGCCTGATAGCAGTGTTTTAATTCCTCATGATTCATTTGATCAATGTGCACCTTAAAATCCTCATTGGCCGCTTGAATTTTTGATAAACCACTCGGCAGTTTCTTCTAAGCCTTCTTGGGCGTTATGGCTTGGGTTGTAGTTAAGATATTT
>JBLHWD010000084.1:0-4280 GCA_047628995.1 Saprospiraceae bacterium
TATTTACTAGGTGCATTTGACGGCATAGAAGATGACTATGGCAACGACTCTGATCACCTATTATACGCAGGCCGACTTGCTTATAACTTTCTCAATGTAGAGCCTCAGCACGGCCACTACTATACTAGCGCTACTTATCATGGGGCTCAAGGTAACATTCTAACAACTGCTGTAACTCTTCAATCCCAGTCTGATGGCACTGGCAGCATCTCAGAATCAGGTGACTTTTCCGGTTACGCCTTTGATGTATTTTCTGAAAGAATTTTTCCCAACCAAGGAGTATTTAACTTTGGAGCTGGCTACAAAGAAATGGATGCGGACTTCAGCCCTGTATCAAGACCAACAGATACAACCGTTGAATGCTTTTGCATCTTTGATGGTGATACGTTTTACACTACAGCGGGCTACTTGCTTCCAAATAAAGTTGGGCCTGGAAAACTACAACCCTATTTTCGGCACACAGAAAACAACCCTAGCGGAGCCAAAAGCAGCGCTACAACAGAATGGGGCACTAATTACATTATTTTTGGCAATAAAACGAGCTTAAACCTCAACTATGCGCGAGGAGATGCAAATGCTTCTGGGTACGCTGGCAACAAAACAGATACAGTTACACTAGGGTTGCAGTTGCAATTCTATTAGATTACCAGCACTAGATATTAGCGCTGGATTGCGGCTTTCCCTGCTTTATCTCTTCAAGGGTTGCCTCACGAACATCTACAATTTCAATATCAAATGTTAACGTTTTCCCTGCTAAAGGGTGATTGAAGTCTATATCAACATTAAATTTACCAACCTTAGCGATAGTTACGGGGCGAGTACCCTCTACTGTTTTTAAAGGAACCACCATGCCGGGCTCTAACTTTCCTTCCTGTCCGATACTTTTTTTGGCAACTCTCATTCTATTTTTTAGGTTTAGTCGGCCGTAAGCCATTTCAGGCTGAAGTGTCACAGTGTACTTGTCCCCAGACTCCTTTCCTGACATTGAGTGCTCTAATGTCTCTATCATATTTTTGTGCCCATACAAGAACATGCTGGGCTCTTGACCTGCTGAGCTTTCGACGACTTCACCCTTCTCATCTGTCATTTTATGATGAAATGCTACCACACTATCTTTTATAATTTTCATGATTAATTCTTTCCTACTTGCTATGTTAGTGGTCGAACTACTTTATATATCGTCATATTAAAAATATGGCTGCGAATTATCCTGCGTTAAACCTATACTGGCAAGACCTGATAAAAACCATTAGATGTGGTTACCTTCAAAGGTGTATCAAACAACTCTGACATCAGCTTACCTGTCAATAGTTGCATTTTATCTCCATCAGCAATAATTTTACCATCGCGAATGAAAATTAAACGTTCTATTTCTGGCGGTATCTCATGAATGTGGTGCGTAGCCAACAAAATAGTTTTTCCTTGACCAAGAAGCTCTCGAACGATTCCAAGATACTGATAGGTCGCCCTTAAATCTAAGCCATTTGTTGGCTCATCAAGAATCATATGATCTGGGTTATGAATCAAAGCTCTCCCCAACAGACAAAGACGCTGCTGGCCTGTAGACATTTCGCGATAGCGACGATTCGCTAAATTTTTTATACCCAAATATTCTAATATTTCTTCCCCGCATTTTAATTCCGAATCAGAAATGACTTGGTGATGAAATAAACCAATTGAATTATGTAGTCCAGAAATCACAACCCCTAAACCACTCACCTCTGGAACAAATTCTAATTGAAGATCAGCAGAGACTAGGCCTATTTTTTTTCTAAGATCCCAGAGAGTTGGTAGCTCCATACCGAGTATTTTTACAAATGAATTTTCTTTTGAAACTGGATAGATTTCTCGAGAGAGGAGCTTCAGGAGAGTACTTTTTCCTGCGCCATTGGGGCCTATAATAACCGTGCTTTGTTTATTTTTTATAGACAGAGAAAACCCATCAAATACCTTTTTTTCACCACGGTAAACTGTCGCGTTAAATATATCCACGAGATTTGGATCTAACATTCTTGGTCCTTTTATTAGCCATAAAATTTAACCTTATGGCTATTAAGTTATTTTACTTCTTCCCCTCTTGCCTGCTTATCTGCATGGTATGAGGAGCGAACTAATGGACCAGAGGCCACCTGATTAAATCCGATACGATGCCCGTACTCTGCATACTCAGCAAATTCTTCTGGATGGACAAAACGATCAACTGGAAGATGATTCCTAGATGGCTGAAGATATTGACCAATTGTTATCATATCGACATTATGCTTCTTGAGGTCGTCAAGTGTGCGAAACAGTTCATCTTTAGTTTCCCCAAGTCCTACCATTAACCCAGATTTAGTGAGCACATTAGGATTTTTTAACTTGTAGTCATGCAGTAATTTCAGAGACCAGTCGTAATTAGCCCCTGGTCTAGCTTCGCGATACAGCCGCGAAACAGTCTCCATATTATGATTAAATACATCAGGGGGCGTTGCGGATAGAATATCCAAGGCTACCTGCATACGTCCACGAAAATCTGGAACTAATACCTCAACCTTAAGATCAGGACTTAAGGCCTTCGCTTCACGTATACAATCTGCAAAGTGCTGGGCACCGCCGTCTCTCAAATCATCTCTATCCACAGAGGTAACCACAACATACTGTAATTTCATTTCATGGATAGCTTTAGCCAGGCTTACTGGCTCGTTTAAGTCAAGTGGATTAGGTTTGCCATGGCCAACATCACAAAACGGGCAGCGGCGAGTGCAAATTTCACCCATGATCATAAACGTAGCTGTACCATTCCCAAAACATTCACTAAGATTTGGGCAAGCTGCTTCTTCGCACACTGTCGATAATTTATTTTTTCGAAGAATATTTTTAATTTCTTGAACTTTAGGTGAAGAAGATATGCGGACTCTCATCCAATCAGGTTTGCGGAGAATTGTTTCCGTGGGTATTACTTTCACAGGTATACGCTCAACCTTGTCAGCACTTCGAAGTTTCTCTCCCTGCTTAATACGTCTTGTACGTTTAGGAGGGACTGCATTAAGATCTGTCATATAAAATTGCTCAAACGAATTTTTACTAAGCGAGTCTAGCTATGTAGGCTGAGTGTACACCGTTAAGATGCCAAAGCTAGCAACCCAATGTAGTCTCAGTCTTGTATTTATTATAACCTAATTTTTCAGCCAAAATATTTGCAATGTAACTGGAGATATCAGTCAAAGAGCGGTTGCCTTCAACGACATCAAGCATCTGCGTCATTTCAATATTCAAACCGCAGGGGTTTATTCTTGACCAAGGCTGAAGATCCATATCTACGTTTAAATTAAACCCATGATAACTGCACCCGCGCCGGACCCTCAAGCCCAAGGAAGCAATCTTTTTAACACCAGTGAGGCTTTCGGTTGCATCACCAACAAAAACTCCTGGGGCTTTATTGTGTGTTGTCGCTAGAATACCCCAGTGGGCTAAAGTTTCTATAACTGATCTTTCAATCAAAGTTACAATATCCCTAACGCCAACGCCAAGACGCTGCAAGTCTATAAGCAGGTACACAGTAATTTGACCTGGAGCATGATAGGTCACATGCCCCCCTCGATCACTTTGAATGACGGGTATGTCTCCAGGGGAATAAACATGGTCTTTGTTTCCAGCTTGCCCTTGAGTAAACACAGGAAAATGCTCCAACAACCAGATTTCGTCAGGGGTATTTTTTTGACGATTTAATGTAAACAACTTCATAGCTTCAAAAATTTCTAAGTATTGGCAGCAACCTAGATAGCGAACAATTAATGGTAAATCAGAGGGCTGGGGCATAAAAAATAATTTAAAGGACCATCTTAACTAGTGGATTAACTTTCAGGTCATCAAATAAAGACTGAATCTGTTCAGTACCAGTGGCTGTTATAGTTACTGTAATAGCCTGATAAGTACCATTTTTGCTATCCTTGACCGTTGTTTTTGATTTATTGAATCCAGGAGAATAGGATTCCATCACAGTCATCACTAATGTGTATAGATCTATCCCAGAATCCCCGAGAACTTTAATTGGATAGTCGCAAGGATACTCTATTTTAGGGGGATCTTGGGACTCATATCTTTTGATATTTTTTATCGGGGCTGGTTGCGCTAAATCTTTTTTGCTCATTCCTCCTGGGCATCCCTGAACAGTATTTCGACTGAATCCCATAGTCTGGCAAACAAACCTGCTTCATCTATTGCTTGCTGCGCAACTATAGAAAGCTCTACTAATAGTTCATTTTCGAAGGAAATAAACATTTTTCCTAGCTCTTGCCCCT
>JBLHWD010000085.1:0-4263 GCA_047628995.1 Saprospiraceae bacterium
GAATGATCACTCTGAAGATATTTTCTTGCACGTCATGGCGCAAGATGATGTTTTTTTATGCTTAGAAAGGGGGCAATGTAATAATGCAGCAACTACAATTTGTTTGATGTGGCTGCAAAGCCATTTAAATAAATTTATTTAATTGTTAGTTTGGCGATAATCAGATTTATGGAAGGTAATTTTTCAGTCAACATTAAGGCTAAGTATAAAGTAGATCTTCGTGGCTATATGGCGGACGGGGATGCTAACTATGTGCGACTAATGAGGCTATTCCCTGAAATTGACCACACCCAACAGCGCAAGATTTGTATTCATAAAACAGGAAAGCATATACTGCGCTTGCAAGTGATCGAGAGAACGCCTTATACAACGCTAATAAGTCTTGATGAGGAAGCGGGAGAATATATTCCATGTAAAAAACTAAATACATGGCTGAAATTGCCCCTGCTAAAATTAAGACTGTATCACGATGCAAAGATGGCAGAGGTGGTGTCGTGTGATGGAGATTGGTATATCCATCCATGTTACGAACAATTAAATAAAAATATGTATTCCCCTGATGAAAAATCACAGTGGAATAAGTTCCTTTCAGAGTGGCTGGCATATTGTCTTGAATTTGGTTATGACACTGCTGCAGTATTTTAGTTCTAGTATCTTGGTGTTATCCGCAAGTAGATCTTTTTATGCCAGACTTAACAGCTTTGTATTGAAGGGAGTAAATTGAAAAGAGCCGATATGGTAAGGATTGTCCAAATTACAGACTGTCATTTAGGTACAGAGAAAAATTTTGTATCTCATGGTATAAATACTTACGAAAGTTTTTCTAGTGTTCTCCATGACATCAAAGAAAAGTGTACACCTTCTCTGGTTATTGTTTCCGGCGATATCTCTTCATCAGGGAAAAAATCTTCGTACCAGATTTTTTCAGATGCAATGCAATCATCTCTTATAGATTATAGGTGGCTACCAGGAAATCATGACAATTTTGCTTTGATGAGCAAAGTGATTTCGCAACCGTTTGTGCGTGTAGAGAAGAAAGAAAATTGGGTTATTGTCTCTTTAATTAGCGCTGACCCTAAAAGCGCTGCAGGGAGGCTCATGAAAGATGAAATTGAAAATTTGAGGTCCTTGTTGCAAGAATATCAGAGTTATTTTATTTTGCTCTTTGTTCATCATCACCCTGTGAGCATAAACTCTAAGTGGCTAGATGAGCACTGTATATCAAACAGTTTCGAGATCGAAAAAATACTAGCTGAGCATGAAAATGTTAAAGCTGTATTTAATGGACATGTTCATCAAGAAAAAGCGGCTAATTGGAATAATATTCCTGTTTATAGCACTCCATCAACATGTTATCAGTTTGCTGGGAATATCGAGTATTTTCAATTAGAGAATAAAGCCCCTGGTTATCGATGGATTGAGCTTTACCCAAATGGTCATTTTGATACTGGAGTTTGCTACCTAAAGCCCTCATATCAAGAGTCTGTCTGACCCCAATACAAACTTTTTATTTTGTTTGCGCAAGACACTCTTATTTAGCTGTTCTCTTGAAAGAATTTATATCACTATAGTGGTGTTTTGATGCGAAATATTTTGGGCGGTTATGATAATACTTTATATTCATGGATTTAATAGCTCCCCTGCTTCTTCAAAGGCAAAGCAAACTAACGAATGGTTGAAAAAAGTCTCTCCGGACGATAATTTTATTTGCCCAGCGTTAAATGGGGACACTTTTGTCGCCATCGGTCAGTTAGAGAAAATTGTTGAACAGCACAAAGATTCGATTGGTTTAATTGGCAGTTCTTTGGGTGGCTACTACGCAACTTGGCTTGCCCAAAAGTATGGCTTAAAAGCAGTGCTCGTTAATCCAGCTGTAAGACCTTACGAGTCGATGACTAGCTATTTAGGGGAAAATACTAACTATCATTCTGGCGAGCATTATACTTTAACTCAGCATCATATTGATGTGTTGCGAAACTTGGATGTTGGAGAGATGCAGGAACCAAATAATATTTGGGCGCTACTGCAAAAAGGAGACGAAGTGCTGGACTATCGTCAGGCGAAAATGAAGTATTCCCAGTGCATTTTAACTATTGAACCTGGCGGCGATCACGGCTTTCAAAATTATGAACAGCACTTACCCGCCATTATTGAATTCTTACAACCATAGTCGATTTTTTATGAGTAATTACACTGCAGAAGACATTGAAGTTTTAACAGGATTGGATCCAGTAAGAAAACGTCCAGGAATGTATACGGATACGACACGCCCCAATCATCTCGCCCAAGAGGCTATCGACAATAGTATTGATGAGGCGCTTGCTGGCCATGCTACAAAAGTGGCGGTTACGCACTACAAAGATGGATCGCTATCTGTCTTAGATGATGGTCGTGGTATGCCGGTAGATATGCACCCGGATCAAGGTTTGCCTGGCGTAGAGGTGATTCTTTCTACGTTGCATGCAGGGGGTAAATTCTCTGGAAAAAATTATAAATTTTCTGGTGGTCTTCATGGGGTAGGTGTTTCCGTAGTTAATGCACTCTCATCTAGGTTGGAGGTTACAATTAGGCGTGATGGTAGCGTTTATCATATGGTTTTCTCTGGTGGAAATAAGACATCAGAACTTGAAATTATAGATAGCTGTGGAAAAAGAAACACAGGAACCTTGGTGCACTTTTATCCGGACCCACAGTACTTTGATTCGATCAAATTCTCTATTGCACGCTTAAAACATGTACTGAGGGCAAAAGCGGTTCTTTGTGCCGGTCTGGAGGTGAGCTTTAGTGATGAAGTTACTGGTGAAGCTGACACATGGCTGTATGAAGATGGTTTGAAAGATTATCTTCAGGGAGCGACAAAAGAATGGGAGGTTGTTCCCCTGGAGCCTTTTGTTGGCAGTTCTAATGCTGAAGCGGCAGCAGTTGATTGGGCTGTGCAATGGTTGCCTGAGGGTGGAGATGTAATCCAAGAGAGTTATGTTAATCTAATACCGACGATTCAAGGGGGAACGCATGTAAATGGTTTCCGAACTGGATTGTTAGAGGCTATGAGAGAGTTTTGTGAGTTTAGAAAACTTTTGCCTCGAGGGGTTAAGCTAGCCCCTGAAGATATTTGGGATAAATGCGCATTTGTGCTGTCTTCCAAGTTAGCAAATCCCCAATTCTCTGGTCAAACTAAAGAACGTTTATCTTCTCGCGAAGCGGCATCATTTATCTCTGGTATTGTGAAAGATGCATTTAGTCTCTGGGTAAACCACCACACAGAAGATGCTGAGATTTTAGCAGAGCTGTTTATAAACAATGCCCAAAAGCGCCTTAAGGCCAGCAAGAAGATTGCAAGAAAACGAGTAACCGCAGGTCCTGCCTTGCCAGGAAAGCTTGCAGACTGCTCTTCTGGGAGCCCAGATCTTTGTGAAATATTTTTAGTAGAAGGCGATTCAGCGGGAGGCTCTGCCAAACAAGCACGGAGTCGAGAGTTTCAGGCAATTATGCCTTTGAGGGGAAAAATATTAAATACCTGGGAGGTTGACGGAGAAGAAATCCTTGCATCACAAGAAGTTCATGATATTTCAGTTGCGCTAGGTATTGATCCGCAGAACGAAGATCTTGGTAACCTCAGGTATCATAAGGTCTGTATTCTGGCAGATGCAGATTCCGATGGCCTGCATATTGCCACGCTGTTGTGTGCTTTATTCGTTAGGCATTTTCGTCCAATGGTTAATGCGGGGCATGTGTATGTTGCCATGCCTCCCTTGTATAGGATAGATGTAGGGAAAGATGTATTTTATGCTTTAGATGATAGCGAAAAGGAAGGTATTTTAGATAGAATTTCAGCAGAAAAGAGAAGTGGTAAAATAAATATACAGCGTTTTAAAGGTCTTGGAGAAATGAATCCTATGCAGCTGCGTGAAACCACAATGAATCCAGATACCAGACGATTAGTGCAGTTGACAATAGAATCAGGCGATAAGACTGATCAAATGCTAGACATGCTGTTATCAAAAAAACGAGCAAATGATAGAAAAGTGTGGCTCGAAGGTACTGGAAATTTAGCGGAGATATAGAAGTTTAAATTTTTTTAATGAGTAGCTAAAATTAGCTATTTCTGGAGAATATTCCCTAGGGATGAACTTTAAATAGAAGAGTTGACGATAAAGACATGACAGAAACATTATTGATCGGTGAAATTCCAGAACAAATACCCCTTCAAGAATATGCCGAGAAGGCATATTTGGACTATTCAATGTACGTTATTCTTGATCG
>JBLHWD010000086.1:0-4231 GCA_047628995.1 Saprospiraceae bacterium
TCGGAAAGCCTGATAGTTAGGTTTTTTTTCTGCAACGTCAACACCATTTTTACTGATGACTTTAACAAGAATTTCAAATAGCTCATTAAGTGAAGTGCTATCACCGTACGCTATATTGTAAACTTGATTGAGAGCCCCTGCATGCTCAGTAGTTGCAGCCAGTATGTTTGCCTGAACTACGTTGTCAATATAACAAAAATCACGCGAGGTGGTGCCATCCCCGTTAATTGAACAAGTTGTTTCTGATAAAATGGAATTCATCCACTTCGGTATTACTGCAGCATAGTCTCCGTTAGGAGACTGTCTGGGACCAAAAACGTTAAAATACCTTAACCCTATATTTTCCATTCCATAAGTTTTTCCAAACACTTCAGCGTAAAGCTCGTTCACATATTTTGTGATAGCGTAAGGAGAAAGTGGCTTGCCTATTTTGTCTTCTACTTTAGGAAGACCCGGGTGGTCTCCATAGGTGGAGGATGAGGCAGCATACACAAAACGTTTAACCTTACAGTCTTTAGCTGCAACAAGCATATTCAAGAAACCATTAATGTTGGAATTATTAGTTAAAATAGGATTTTTAATAGACCGAGGAATGCTCCCCAGGGCAGCCTGATGAAGTACGTAATCTGTATTTTCGCAGACTTTTAGGCAGTCTTCTAGGTTGCAAATATCGCCCTCATAGAAAGTAAAATTTGACCAATTTTTCCCAACACTGTTTTGTACAGAGGTTAAATTTGTTGCGTAACCATTAGAAAAGTTGTCAATTCCGATAACAGTTTGTCCAAGTTTCAGCAGGGCTTCCAGAAGGTTGGAGCCAATGAATCCAGCAACACCACTAATTACCCAGACTTTGGGGTTTATTCTAAGAATTTTTTTTATTTGGTTATATGAAGACAAATTTAGTACCTTTTGTGTAGCGTCAACAGCCAAGGTCGCAGGAGGAGCCCAGTTTAAAAGTGCCCAGCTGTGTTAATCCAAATCCACACCTACATGATACGCCATAAGGAGAGCCCATTAAACCAAAAAACTATCGAGCCCGAAGGAATTAACAACGAAAATATTGTGTCGGTTAACTAGTGAAAATCTAGCTTGGCGTTGGCATTATAAAGAAATTCTTGCTGACGGGGCTTGTGATTAAAATATGGTAGCTACGGGTGGACTTGAACCACCGACCCCAGCATTATGAATGCTGTGCTCTAACCAGCTGAGCTACGTAGCCATATAATCCCTCATATTCATCGCTTTCCCCTTACTAAAAAGGGGCGCGAATTTTCTCGATTTCACATGGCCTTGTCAAGATATTTTCTATTTTTGGCTTGCATGTACCAGTTTTTCATGTGCCTTGACTAATTATGGAATAACACAAATATGCCCTAAACGTTAAATCTAAAGTGCACAACATCGCCATCTTGAACAATATATTCCTTGCCCTCTAGGCGCCATTTTCCTGCTTCTTTGGCGCCTAGCTCACCTTTTCCTGCTATAAAGTCTTCGTATGCGACTACTTCTGCACGTATAAAGCCTTTCTCAAAATCTGTATGAATTTTCCCAGCAGACTGAGGCGCCGTAGCACCAAGAGGAATGGTCCAAGCCCTCACCTCTTTGACTCCGGCTGTGAAGAAGGTATGGAGTCCCAGAAGCTGATACCCTGCAAGAATAACGCGGTTAAGCCCAGGCTCTTCCATTCCCATTTCTTGTAAAAATTCTAGCTTTTCATCATCATCTAACTCTGCAATTTCAGATTCAAGTTTGTTACATATAGGCACTACAACTGCATTTTCAGCTGTGGCGATGGCACTAACAGTATCCAAATAGGAGTTATTTTCAAAGCCATTTTCGCCCACATTAGCTATATACATTGTAGGCTTTAAGGTTAAAAGACATAAAGATTTAATAGATTTTTTCTCATCTGAATTAAGGTTGAGTGAGCGCAAAGGCTTGGCTTGATCTAAGTGGGGTTGAATTTTTTCAAGTATTGCTTTGAGCGCTATCGCCTCTTTGTCCTGGCCACCTTTAATGGCTCTTGTTGCCCGCTGTAGAGATTTTTCCACGGTCTCTAGATCTGCAAGAGCCAGTTCTGTATTAATAATTTCTATGTCTGCGCTTGGATCAATTTTCCCTTCGACATGAACAATATTTTCATCATCAAAGCACCTGACAACATGAGCAATAGCATCCGTTTCGCGGATATTGGTAAGAAATTTATTACCCAATCCTTCACCTTTAGAAGCCCCTTCAACAAGCCCGGCAATGTCTACAAACTCCATAGTAGCGGGTAAGGTTCGTTCAGGACTGACAATAGATGCTAGTCTCTCTTGACGAATGTCAGGAATGGGAACAATACCTGTGTTTGGTTCAATGGTGCAGAACGGAAAATTTTCTGCATCAATACCAGCCTTGGTTAACGCATTGAAAAGTGTAGATTTTCCTACATTAGGTAAACCTACGATCCCACAGTTAAAACCCATTTAGTGTACTCTCAAGTATAGGCGACCTTTATAGTCGTCAAAAAATTAGTTATTTTGTTGTGTGAAGCTCTTTCATCGCTTTGTCCCAGTTGCCCGATATAATCATGGGAATTATTTCTATAGAATTAACGATACTCTTGTCAATCAGTCTCTGCTCACTTTGAGGTGGTTTTTGTAGAACAAAATTTACGACCTCGCCGGCATGTCCTGGGTGCCCGATACCTATTCGAAGACGAGCAAAGTTAACGTTGTTACTCAATGCCCTTATAGTATCTTTCAAGCCATTGTGCCCTCCATGACCCCCGCTTATCTTGAGTCGCGATATCCCTGGATTTAGATCAAGATCATCATGGACCACCAAAATATTCTCTGGGTCAATTTGATAAAATCCAGACATAGCAGCTATAGATTTACCGCTCAGATTCATAAATGTATCAGGTATTAGCAGTCGTAAATCTTGACCCTCTATTGTAATGCGGGCTGTGGAGCCAAAGAATTTATTTTCATTTTTTAACGTAGCTAGATATCGCTCTGAGAGAGCAGAAACGAAATTAGCCCCAGCATTGTGACGGGTTTGTTCGTATTGGGGGCCTGGGTTTCCCAGACCGACAATCAACTGAACAGGTTTGTCCAATGCCAGAACCTCTTTGTTTGAATCAAGACGAAGAAAAATTAGTCGTTTTTTTCTTCGTCGTCAGTTTCTTCCGAAGCTTCACCTTCAGGCTGCTGATCACTGAGTTCCTCTTCAGCAACTTCCAGCTTAGGTTGATTGACAGTGAAAATAGGCGAATCGCGTTCTTCTCCATGATTTAGCGCGACGCTTTCGACCCCTTTAGGTAGATTGATATCTGAAATATGCACAATATGTCCGATTTCTACTTCAGCAACATCTACTTCTATGTATTCAGGCAGATCAGCAGGCAGACATAGGATATCAAGCTCCGTCATGCTGCGGGTGATATTACCCCCTCCCACTTTAACACCAACACAAACATCTTCGTTAATAAAGTGAATAGGAACCCTGGTGGTGAATTTTTGCGTCTTGCTGATACGCAGAAAATCAGCATGTAGGATAACTGGTTTCGCAGGATGACGCTGTAGATCTTTTAATATCACCTCTTCAGTTTTTCCTTCCACAGATAACGTTATTATATGTGAATAAAAAGCTTCATTTTGAAGCGCCTTATCTAGCTCTTTGTGAGATAGGGTTATTTTTTGTGGTGGATTTTTTCCACCATAAATGATGCCCGGCAGTTCGTTGGACAAACGACGAAGGCGGCGGCTCGCACCTTTCCCTATATCGTTTCGTGCCTTTGCATCTAATTGAAAATCATTTGACATTATATCGGCTCCTAATGTGACACCCAAGCAATCCGCGACCAGAATTGACGAGGGATATTTTTATAGCCCTAAATTGGGCAATTGTTTATCCAGTAGTTATGTTTGGTGATGCTTAAAAACTAAATATCAATCAAACATAGCGCTGATGGATTCTTCGTTACTAACTCGACGCATGGCCTCTGCCAGCATTTTTCCTATACTTAAAACTCTTATGCGCTTACTTTTTAATGCAGCGTCACTTGTTGGAATGCTGTTTGTAACAACCATGGTGTCCAAGGCTGAGTCTTCTATGTTCTTAATGGCTTGGCCGGATAGAACAGCGTGAGTGCAGTACGCTACAACTTTTTTTGCCCCGCGCTCTTTCAGAGCATCAGCTGCTTTGCAGAGTGTCCCAGCCGTATCGACAATATCGTCGATTAGTA
>JBLHWD010000087.1:0-4147 GCA_047628995.1 Saprospiraceae bacterium
CAGCAGGAAAAGGTACGAGGATGAAATCTTCGCTACCTAAGGTGCTGCATTGCCTAGCAGGTAAACCGCTACTCCAGCATGTTGTTGATATGGCAGCTGATATCCCTAAATCGAACATAATTGTTGTTACTGGCCACGGCTCTAATGGTGTAAAGACAACAGTGTCCGGAGACTGCTTGCATTATGTGCATCAATCCGAACAACGCGGCACTGGTCATGCTGTTCAAGTAGCTGTTTCAAGCCTCAGCGCCTCGGAGACAACGCTGATTCTTTATGGCGACGTGCCGCTTATTTCTAAAGAAACCGTAATAGCCATTGTGGAAGCAGTCGAAAATAAGACGATGGCTTTGCTGACTATAACCAAAGAAAACCCCGAAGGATACGGGCGGATATTGCGAGACCAGCAGGGGTGCGTTTGTGCAATTGTGGAACAAAAAGATGCATCACCCGAACAGCTAAATATCAAAGAAATAAATACCGGTGTATTGGCGCTGAAGACAAGCGATTTAAAAAAGTGGCTGCCACAAATTAACAATGATAATGCCCAGAATGAGTATTACTTAACAGATCTAATCGCAATTGCGAAACTAAACGGCGTAAAGATAGCAACTAGACAACCCGGTTTTCTGGAAGAGGTGGAAGGTGTTAATACGCGCCTGCAGCTATCCAACCTAGAGCGGTTCTATCAACAAAAGCAAGCGGAAAAGTTGATGGCTTCAGGAGTAACGATAGCAGACCCCAAAAGAATAGATGTTCGTGGTAGCTTAAGTGTCGGGATCGATAGCTTCATTGATATAAACGCAGTTTTTGAGGGCTCTGTAAAATTAGGAAAAGGTGTGAGTGTCGGTCCTAATTGTGTGATAGTTGACAGTATTATTGGGGATTATGTGCAAATCAGAGCCAATAGCGTCATAGAGGGAAGCGAAATAAATAATCATGCAGTGATTGGTCCATTTGCAAGACTCAGGCCTGGGGCTAGACTTTGTGAAAGAGCAAGAATAGGGAATTTTGTTGAAATAAAGAACACAGAAGTTGGAGCTGATAGCAAAATAAATCATTTGAGTTATGTTGGTGACTCTAAGCTCGGAGTTGGTGTAAATATTGGTGCAGGAACGATTACATGTAATTACGATGGTGCCAATAAGCACAAGACGGTTATGGGTGATAATAGTTTTATTGGATCCAATTCTTCATTGATAGCACCACTTGAGATTGGCAAAAATGCTACAATTGGCGCTGGATCGACCATAACGAAAGACGTCCCTGATGGTCAGCTGGCTGTGGAGCGATCAGCACAGAAAAGTCCTCCTCATTGGGTTCGTCCAAAAAAGAATAAATAGCATCAGAAAAATTAAAAACTCAGAAATTATCTAATTAATTATCGGATAGATCTATGTGTGGAATTGTTGGCGCCGTGGCACAACGCAATGTTGTTGGCATCTTAATAGAAGGATTAAAGCGCCTAGAATATCGTGGGTATGACTCTGCTGGGCTATCTTTTCTTGACGAAAAAGGTGAGCTACAAACTTACAAAAATGAAGGTAAAGTAAAAAACCTAGTTAGTGCACTGACAGCTATTCCTTCCACTGGATTTTCAGGAATAGCACATACTAGGTGGGCTACACATGGGGTTCCATCAGAAGTGAATGCTCACCCACATAAGTCTACCGATGTTTCTGTTGTCCATAATGGAATAATCGAGAACCATGCCGAACTGCGCCAGGAGATGAAGGAGCGTGGGTATACCTTCGTTTCTAACACAGACACTGAAGTAGTCGCTCATCTTATACATTATTACTTTTCCAGCTTACATTCACTTAAAGGCGCTGTGCAAAAAACGATAACTCGCTTAAAAGGTGCTTACGCCCTAGGGGTCATGTGCTCAAAGGAGCCGGGCGTACTAATAGGGGCCCGAAGTGGAAGCCCTTTGGTGCTGGGTCTTGGCGCTGAAGAAAACTTTATTGCATCAGATCAGATGGCTTTACGACAAGTTACAAGTAGATTTATTTTTATGGAAGAGGGCGACCTAGTCGAGTTGCGAGATTCTTCATACAGCCTTATAAACGCGTCTGGAAATATAATAAATAGAGAAATAGTAACAATTTCTGCTGCTGACGAAATCGCAGATAAGGGTAGTTATGAGCACTACATGCTGAAAGAGATATTTGAGCAACCCGAAAGACTAAAGGCGACGCTGCAGGGAAGAATTAGCGATAAATGTGTATTACCAGAAGCCTTTGGTATAGAAGCACCCACTATTTTTTCGAAAGTTGAATCGGTACATATAGTGGCTTGTGGCACCAGTTACCATGCGGGCCTGATTGCAAAACATTGGTTAGAGGAATGGACAGGCATACTTTGTCAGGTAGAAGTTGCAAGCGAATACCGCTATAGGACAGTTGTCGTTCCTAAAAACACATTATTTGTGACTATTTCTCAGTCAGGAGAAACAGCGGACACATTGGCAGCCTTACAAGCAGCAAAAAATTCGGCGTATGTGTCAACCTTGACAGTCTGCAACGTAGCAAACAGCTCCTTAGTCCGAGAGTCTGACTTGGCTTTAATGACATATGCTGGCCCTGAAATCGGTGTTGCTTCGACGAAGGCTTTTACTACTCAACTAGCAGCCTTACAGTTGCTATGTATTAGCCTTGGCAAAAGTCGCGGACTTGACTATAAAAAAGAACACGAGCTTATAAAATCCCTTCATCAGCTACCGGAGCTTTGTCGAAAAACTTTAGAGCTCACCAATACAATAGAAGAAACTTTCCAGTCATTTGCCGACAAGGACCACGCTTTATTTTTGGGGCGCGGAGTTCAGTTCCCGGTTGCTCTAGAGGGCGCCTTGAAACTCAAAGAGATATCTTATGTTCATGCTGAAGCTTATCCTGCAGGGGAACTTAAGCATGGCCCGCTAGCATTAATAGATAATAAAATGCCAGTAATTGCAGTAGCACCAAATAATGCACTGCTTGAGAAATTAAAATCGAACCTGCAGGAAGTAAAAGCACGAGGCGGGCAATTGTTTGTTTTTGCAGACCGCGATTCTGGGTTTGAAAATGAGCCAGGTGTAACAGTCATCAATATTCCCCATGTACCTAAAAGCTTAGAGGCAATCATTTATACCTTGCCGCTTCAGCTATTGTCCTATCATGTGGCAGTGCTTAAGGGGACTGATATAGATCAACCAAGAAATTTGGCTAAGTCAGTAACTGTGGAGTAACAACTGAAGGATACACTTATGAAGTGCTTTACCACCTTTCTTTTATGCTAAATGTGTCGTCTGGCACAAATCAGCTTTTTTTGGTGAAGTGACCTTTGCAAAAAAATCTACGAATCCCTTTTAATGTTTTAAGATTAAAATGGCGATACGGAATGGCACAGAATATGCGCCAAGCTAGTTTTTTATCAGGACCTGCCGCCCTCAACAACATCTTGTTATGATATGCGTAAATGACTTTTTCATAACTAGGGTCTTCTTTAAAATGTGCATATGTTAAGAGTACATTTTCGAACATCGTGCTTAGTTTTTTATAGTTGTTATCAGAATGGATCCGATAGTAGGCGAGCATATCGTTTAGTCCATCTGCAGTGAAGCCGGCTTGAGTTAATTTTAGCTGAATATAAAGATCTTCAAGTTGAATTTCATTAGAAAATCCACCCACAGCCTTAAGAGACGAGCTGAGAAAAAACAAAGTAGGTGCAGGAAGACCTATACCTGTGTTTAAAAAAATGTCATAGAAATCATTAACACTAGCAGGATGTGATTTTTGCCTGGTTAGCCCGTATCCAAGCTCATCGATTTTTATGATGTTGCCACCACAAACCCCAGAGGAAGGATGATCTTCCATATACTGTACTTGTTTTGCAATTCTATCCAAAAACATCACATCATCAGAGCCAAAAGGAACAAAGTATTTTCCTTTTGATAGGAGTAAGGCATTATTTAGGGTGGTAGAAAGCCCTAGATTCGCTTGGGGATAAAATGAAAAACTATGTGTTTTTGACAGTGCAGCAATTATCGAAACACTATCATCGGTGGACCCGTCGTCAAAAACCAATAGTTCAATATTTTTGTAAGTTTGATTGAGTACGCTCAGTAAGGTTTCTTCAATGTACCTTTGATGGTTAAAGCAAGAAACTACTA
>JBLHWD010000088.1:0-4108 GCA_047628995.1 Saprospiraceae bacterium
CAGTGCATTATTCCTAATGCCTTCAATGGCATATATATTCAAGCCTAAGTTTATCTTCAGTGAAGATAGATAGCTAAAAGTATTCACCTTTCGGTAGAAGCATGTATTTGTTTTTGCTGAAAGGTTGGATTAACAAGCATTAAAAAAGGCCCTTACGGGCCTTTTTTAATGCTTGTTAAACTTATAATAAAGCGACTAGTTAGAGTTAAAGTGAAGGCTTTCTAAGGGGGTGTTCTGATGTGTAGTCTGCAAGGAACTTTGCCGAAGGATCAGCGTCCCTAGCGTTTTTCTGGGGCCGCAATACTTGCTCTGTCATTTCTTTCCCCAATTCTACACCCCATTGATCAAACGAGTTGATGTTCCATATACTGCCTTGAACAAAGACTTTGTGCTCATAAAGGGCTATCAGTGAGCCAAAATTTGAAGGTGTTAATTCATCTATTAAAAGAACATTAGACGGCTTGTTACCTGAATAGTTTTTATGCAAAGAGAATTCTTCGTCCGGTCTGCCCAACATCAGTGCCGATGATTGGGCAATAAGATTACCTAATAGAAAATTGTGATGTTTTTGGTTGCTCGTTTGGTCGCTGACAAAGCCAATGAAGTCTACAGGAGCAAAATGGGTACCCTGGTGTAAAAGCTGAAAAAATGCATGTTGTGCATCAGAGCCGGTCTTGCCCCATACTATTGGATTAGTTGGGTATTCTAGCCTTTCTTCATCGAGCGAGACGGACTTCCCGTTACTTTCCATTTCTAGTTGCTGAAGATATGCCGGGAGATGAGACAGTCGCTCGCAATATGGAATAATTGCATATGTACGCGCATGTAAGAAGTTATTATTCCAGATGCCTATTAGTGCCAACAATACAGGCAGGTTATTTTCGTAGGGTGTATTTTTAAAATGCATGTCCATTTCGCGTGCACCATCGAGCATGCTTTTAAAATTATCGAAGCCTATATATATAGACACCGTTAATCCGACGCTAGACCATAACGAGAAACGACCTCCTACCCATTCTTCGAGCTTGAGAATTCTTGAGGTTTTAATGCCATATAAATTAGCTTTTTTGATGTTCTCTGTTACAGCGATTACATGTGTTGATGATTGTGGGTTTTTTAGCCCCAGAGACTCTTTTAGCCACTTAATTGCAGTTTCTGCGTTAAGTGTTGTTTCTGTTGTTGTGAATGATTTGCTGGCAATAATGACGAGTGTGGTCTCTGGGTCTAAATGTTTTGTAGTCGCCAACACCTCGGAGCCATCAGCATTAGAAATAAAATGTACATTTATCAGTTCATGTGCATGAACCCGAAGTGCTTGGCATGCCATTCTAGGCCCAAGGTCAGAACCTCCAACACCGATATGTATGATGTCCCTGATTGATTTTCCAGTGGAGCCAAGCCAAAGGCCATTACGGACCTTTTCGCTTATATCTTTAATATCATCCAGCGATGAAGAGACAAGGTGGTGTATGGGGTTATTTTCGATCCTATAGTTATCTTCCTTGTGCCCCCTTAAGGCCATATGAAGGGCAGGTTTTTTTTCTGTGGTATTAATTTTATCGCCAGAAAAAAAAGCATCTGTATGAGCTTTAAGCCCTGCCTGATTTGCTAAAGAAAATAGTGATTGCATGACTTCTTTTGTGACTAAATTTTTTGAAAAATCTAACATGAAATCATTATGCTTGAGCGAGAAGTTCGCGCATCTCTTTGTATCTTCTGTAAACAAAGTTGCTATGCGTTTTTCTTTTAGTAATGCTGCATGTTGTTTTAATTCTTTCCATGCAGTCAGAGTGGTGGGGTTTACACCAAGCCAGCTATTATTCAAACTTACAGCTCCTAATCTTTTGATGTCGCCAGAATAATCTGAGATTTACAGTTCAAATCAATGATTATAGGTTATCATTAACTTAAGGTTAATCTTTTGTTGTTTGGTGGTGCATTATGTTGAATCACCCAACTTAAGTAACCAGGAAGACTAATTGCAAAAATCAGGACTTTTCAGCTTGACTAAAAAGCGTCATTTTCTTATATTACGCGCCCTTGATGCACTCGTAGCTCAGCTGGATAGAGTACTCGGCTACGAACCGAGCGGTCGAAGGTTCGAATCCTTCCGAGTGCGCCATTCAACAAAAAGCTTATTTAGTAGCTATGAGCTTTATCATTCTATATAACCTTAGTGCTAAATTTATAGGATTTTTTGATAGTTTGTCTAGGCCTAGTATAATTTTTATGACTATCGATGTAAAAGCTCAGATATAATTGCTTGCTCAAATTAATGCACCCGTAGCTCAGCTGGATAGAGTACTCGGCTACGAACCGAGCGGTCGAAGGTTCGAATCCTTCCGGGTGCGCCATCTAACAAAGTTGTTTCTTTTTGAGGCAGCCGGCCAATCTATCCGATTCGGTGCGCATGAGGAAAATTAATGGAGCGCTATTTTAAGGCAATAGATGAATTCTCACTGCGATGGACCAGCGGTGTTATTAGATACAGATGGGCTGTAGTGCTAGTTGTTATCGCCATCACTGCTGGTTTTGGTCAGGGCATGAGTAAGCTGGAGTTCTCATCCAATTATCGTGTTTTCTTTTCCGATGAAAATCCTGAACTTGCTGCATTTGAAGACCTGCAGGCTACGTATACAAAAAATGATAATATATTGTTTGTTGTTGAACCCGCTAAAAAAGAGGCCGGCGCTGCATTTACCAATAAGACCTTGGCTGTTGTAGAAAAACTGACAACTGAAGCTTGGCAAATACCCTATGCAATTCGTGTAGATTCTATAAGTAATTTTCAGTACACCAAAGCAATTGGCGACAACTTACTAGTCTCAGATCTTATTGTTGACGCTAAAAATATGTCTTCAGACGAATTACTTCTCCGTAAAGAAATATCGTTAGATGAGCCGCTTTTATTGAATAATCTAGTTACTCCTTCTGGCGGAGTGACGGCTATTAATGTTGTGCTGCAATATCCGGAAGTTAATTTACTGGAGGTTCCTGAGGCTGTCTCTGCAGCAAGAGATTTGCGTGACAAAATGGAGGCAGATTTTAGTGGAATCAATATATATCTTACTGGTGTGTCAATGCTCAACAATGCCTTTTCAGAGGTGGGTTTGCATGATGCTGGAACCTTAACGCCTTTAATGTTCATTGTGATATTGGTTATCTCATGGCTCATACTAAGATTCTTCGCTGGAACAGTTGTAATTTTTCTAGTAGTCGCCTTCTCTACTGTAATTGGTATGGGCGTAGCAGGGTTTTTTGGGGTAAAGCTGACGCCGATATCTATGAGCGCTTCCACCGTTATACTTACTCTTGCAGTTGCTGACTCGATTCATATATTGATATCCCTTCGGGCGCTTATGCGAGAGGGTCTTGCAAAGCCCGCAGCAATATTAGAAGCTGTGCGACTAAACTTTATGCCAGTTACTATTACGTCAATAACTACAATTGTCGGCTTTCTTGCCCTTAATTTTTCTGACTCTCCCCCTTTTTGGCATCTGGGAAACATCACAGCTGCAGGTATCTTGTCAGCCTGGCTGCTTTCTATCACCCTCCTTCCAGCAGTGATTAGCCTATTGCCCGTTAAAATAAGGTTTACCGAAAAAGTAGAGTGGACACAAAAAATCATGAGCCTGCTGGCTGATTTTGTAATATCTAATTACCGTAAAATACTGCTGTGCGTAGGTCTTGTGGTGCTTACTTTTTCAGGATTTATTCCAACTATAGCTTTTAATGATCAATGGGTTGAATATTTTGATGAGCGTGTTGAATTTCGCAGAGAGTCAGATCAGGCACTTAAAAGTTTTGGCTTATATCCGGTTGAGTTCTCTGTCCCTGCATTAAACTCCGGAGGGATTAGTGAGCCTGAATACCTTAAGTATCTTGAAAAATTTACTGACTTCCTTGCAGCAGAGCCTGGAGTGCTACACGTTTATTCTATTACTGATGTAATGAAGCGATTAAATAAAAATATGCATGCCGATGATGAAGCTTTCTATCGCACGCCTGACACTCGTGAGCTCTCGGCTCAGTACTTGTTACTTTACGAGCTTTCATTGCCATATGGGCTTGACCTAAATGATCGTATAAATGTTGATAAATCAGCAAC
>JBLHWD010000089.1:0-4087 GCA_047628995.1 Saprospiraceae bacterium
ATGCTGTATTTACTATAAAGCATATCTAGATTCCGGTAGCATTGACTACAGAAACCAACTAGAAGATACAAGGGCGCAATGATAACGAAAAACACAACAGAGCTAACAATAACTCGACCAGATGATTGGCATGTTCATTTACGAGATAATGGAGCACTAACTTATACTGTGCCAGATGCTGCGAGATACTTTGGAAGGTCAGCAGTAATGCCGAACTTAGTTCCACCAGTCCTAACCACAAAACAAGCTATATCCTATCATGATCGCATCTTAAGGAGTCGGCCGATTGGTTCGAGCTGGGAGCCAATGATGGTCCTGTATCTTACAGATTACACGACACCAGAAGATATAACCCGGGCAAAGGCTTCAGGCCAGATACTTGGATTTAAGTACTACCCTTCTGGAGCTACAACAAATGCAGAGTCAGGAGTAACTAAGCTGAGTAATATAACCTCAGTCCTTGCAAGAATGGAAAAAGAAAGCATGCCTTTACTGCTGCATGGAGAAGTTAATGATCCTAGTGTTGATATTTTTGATCGGGAGTCTGTCTTTATAGATCGATACCTAAAAAAACTTATCCATGATTTTCCTGAGCTCAATGTGGTGCTTGAACACATTACCTCAAAGGAGGGAGTTGACTTTATAACCGAAGCATCCACTAAATTAGCTGCCACCATTACTCCTCAGCATCTTTTATATAACCGAAATCATATGCTTGCTGGCGGCATCAAACCTCATTATTACTGCTTACCAATTTTAAAACGTGACACCCATCAAAAAGCGTTAATTGCCGCAGCCACTAGTGGTAATTCTAGTTTTTTTATTGGGACTGATTCTGCGCCACACTCAACACACAGCAAAGAAAATGCATGCGGTTGCGCTGGCTGCTACTCAAATCATGCCTCTATCGAACTTTATGCAGAAGCTTTTGAGTTAGCTGGAGCGCTCAATAAGCTTGAAGGATTTTCCAGTCATTATGGCCCAGATTTTTATAAGTTACCCAGAAATATCGATACTATCACGCTAAAAAAAATACCCTGGGATAACCCAACTGAGCTACCTTTTGTGGGAGATACGATCACTCCACTTGGAGCTGGCGAAATAAGACAATGGCAAGTAACCTAACCTAACCAATTAACTTAAGTGTAAATCTATGCATCAACTAATGTCAGACAGATTTAGAGGATTTTTACCTGTTGTGGTCGACGTGGAAACGGGAGGATTCAATTCGGAAACAGATGCTCTTTTAGAGATTGGAGCTGTTGTTTTATCCTTCAACGAAGAAGGCAGTTTAGTGCCGGAATGCGGTATATCCCACTCAATTATTCCTTTCGAAGGAGCTAATATTGAGCAAGCTGCTCTTGACATAACAGGAATTGATCCAGATGATCCTTATCGTATAGCTTTGGACGAAAAAGAAGCCATAAGTTTATTTTTTGAAGACATTAATGATGCAGTAAAAAATGCGTATTGTAGTAGAGCTGTCTTGGTTGGACACAATGCTCATTTTGATCTCGGCTTTCTGAATAGTGCCATCAAGCGAAATAGTATTAAAAAAAACCCATTCCATAGTTTTTCATGCTTCGACACTGCCACGTTAGGTGGCCTAGCTTACGGCCAAACTGTTTTGGCAAAAGCATGCAAGGCTGCAAAAATAGAGTTTAACAACGATGAGGCTCATTCTGCCTTATACGATGCAGACAAAACTGCAGAACTGTTTTGCGGTATTGTTAATAAATGGAGTGAACTGGGTGGTTGGAAATAACTAAAAATTTATAGAAAATTGCTATTTGTCTCAAATAAATTCTAATCTCTTCAAATTTGTGATTCTGGCAATCGGACAATTAAACCATCCAGTGGTGCACTCACCTCTATCTGGCAGCTGAGCCTGCTATTAGAAAGAGGGTTATTGACTACTGCTAACATAGCCCTCTCTGCGCTACTTTTCTCTCCTGTCTTTTTAAGCCAACTTTCATCAACATAGCAATGACATGTACCACAACGACATTTGCCCCTGCATTCAGCTTTAATTCCATCAATCATTGCATCTACTGCCCCCTGCATCGCCGAGCTACCGATAAGTACGCCAGCTTCATACTCGCCGCCATTTGAATCAATATAGTGGATAATTGGCATGATTTTCTCCCTTTATTATATTACTGATAGGGCTAAATTTTTATACTGTAGGGTTATATTTAAAGCATAACTCGGAATAGCTCAAAAATTAAGAACAGAATAAGACAATTTACTTAGGAATAACCGCGGCTCTCGCGTTAGAATATATATTTACCAAGCACTAAAATTTAGCCTAGAGATCACTCTGGCGCACAACTATGAGAAAAAATGATGGATGATTCATTTAAAGAGAGATCTCTTCGTTACCACATGGATCCTGCGCCAGGTAAGCTAGAAATTCGACCCACTAAACCCATGGCAAATGCTCGTGACCTAGCAATGGCTTATTCGCCAGGAGTAGCTTATGCCTGTGGTTACATTGTCAAAAACCCAACGGATGTAGACAAAGTAACTGCCCGCGGCAATCTTGTTGCAGTTGTTACTAACGGGACTGCAGTTTTAGGGCTTGGAGACATAGGGCCGCTTGCATCAAAACCTGTTATGGAAGGTAAGGCTGTATTATTCAAAAAATTTGCTAACATCGACGTATTTGATATCGAAATTGACGAGCCAGATACAGACAAACTAATTGATACCATCGCTTCACTTGAGCCAACCTTTGGGGGTATTAATTTAGAAGATATTAAGGCACCTGAATGCTTTCTTATTGAGCAAAAATTACGAGAGCGAATGAAGATACCTGTTTTTCATGATGATCAGCATGGGACAGCAATTGTTTCCGCTGCAGCTATATACAATGGTTTGCGGATCGTAAAGAAAAAAATAGAAGATATAAAAATTGTTGTCACTGGAGCAGGTGCAGCAAGTATCGCTTGTGTAAATCTTCTTATAACCATGGGTTTATGTAAAAAAAATGTTCGAATGATTGACCGCAATGGGGTTATTTATAAGGGCAGAGCAGTAGGAATGAATCCTTGGAAAGAAGACTACGCAGTTGAAACAAGCGATAGGACACTTGATGACGCTATAGTAAATGCTGACCTATTTCTGGGGTTGTCAGGCCCAGGAATTTTGAAGGCCTCTATGGTCAAGAAAATGGCGCCCAACCCATTAATACTTGCTATGTCTAATCCAACGCCTGAAATTATGCCTGAACTGGCCAAAGCAGCCAGGCCAGATGCAATAATAGCAACGGGGCGCTCTGACTATCCAAATCAAGTAAATAATGTCCTCTGTTTTCCTTTCATATTTAGGGGTGCGCTAGATTGTGG
Organism: Saprospiraceae bacterium; assembly: GCA_047628995.1. GTDB lineage: Bacteria > Pseudomonadota > Gammaproteobacteria > Pseudomonadales > Porticoccaceae > Porticoccus. The sequence goes on from JBLHWD010000089.1 coordinate 3,348, forward strand.
AGCGACTACAATTAATGATGAGATGAAGAAAGCCTGCGTTAAAGCTATTGCTGATCTTGCGCATCGTGAGGTTTCGCCGGTAGTTGCTGAAGCCTACGCAGGAGAAGATTTAAAGTTTGGCCCAGAATATCTTATCCCTAAACCATTCGACCCTCGCCTTATCGAAGAGGTTCCTCTAGCTGTTGTAAAAGCCGCAATGGCAAGCGGCGTTGCCACTAGGCCTATAGAAGACCTGCAAGCCTACCGTAATAAACTGCACAGTTACGTTAACCGTAGCCAGTTATTTATGCAGCCCATGATAGAGAGGGCTAAAAAAAATCCACCAAAAATAGCCTACGCTGAAGGCGAAAATGACGATGTGCTTCGTGCGATGCAGGGTATCGTTGATGAGAAGATAGCCACGCCAATATTAATTGGTCGCCCTGCTGTTATTAATCGAAAAATCAAAGAGATGAATTTGCGTTTAAATCCAGGGGTCGATTTACAAATATTTGACCCCACGGATGATGCTCACCATAAAAAATACTGGCTCTACTATCATAATCATGTAGGACGTTCGGGTGTTTCTGTAGAGACGGCAAAAAATTCAGTACACACTGATAATACAGTGCTTGCTACAATCATGGTTGCACTTGGAGATGCTGATGGGCTCATCTGCGGCAAGTCTGGACGCTATGACCATCACTTAACTAAAATCAGGAGCATCATACCGCCTCGCAATGATAACAGCAGTATTTCGT
>JBLHWD010000090.1:0-4073 GCA_047628995.1 Saprospiraceae bacterium
GATAAAAACACTACAGGTTGTATTAGAACAAATTATCCAGAAAAAAATTATACTACTCTCTGTTACTATCTTCACTCTATAGCAAACAATAACTTACAAACAGTGATACGCTTGTTAAGTCCTTTTCATGCGCCATGAAACTGAAGATATAATGACCCATATAGCCATAACTGGTCATAAAAAATTTATTGTTTGCTCTTGGATATTCTTTTGAATACCTTTACTTGGAAAAATTCAATGCTTAATAGATGATCGCCCGCTAGTAATGAAAGACTTCATACTGGAAAATTCCCTGTAAGGACAAAATAAAGCAACATACTACTTTAAAAAATACATCAACTGACAGCTAGGAGCTCCCATGATAATTTCGAAAAATTCTGCCGTATATTTCCAATACTCATTATCTGATGAAACTGGAGACATCATTGATGCCTCTTCTGAGAATGAGCCAATGGCTTACCTTCAGGGGCACAACAGCATCATTCCAGGTCTTGAGAAAGAAATGGAAGGGAAAAAATCAGGTGACGTAATGGTGGTAACTGTTGAACCAAAAGAGGCCTACGGAGAACGAAAAGAGGAGATGGTACAACAAATCCCACGAGAGTCTTTTAAAGCTGAAGATATTAAGATTGGAATGCGTTTTGAGGCAACGACCCCAAATGGAGCAGTTTCAGTTGTAGTCGCCGACTTAACTGATGAAACCGTTACTGTAGATGGCAATCACCCCTTAGCTGGAAAAAAATTAACCTTTGATGTAAGAATTTCAGATGTTCGAGAAGCCACCAAGGAAGAGCTCACCCATGGACATATTCACGGTCTAGGTGGACATCAACACTAAAAATATCATAATTAACAGAGGCAGTTTGGTTTAATGCAATAGTTTTTCAGTTAACTAGATCCTGTTTGATTGCTTTTTACTACATCTAGGTAAAAAGCAATCAGTTTATGAAAAAACAATTGTACCCCAAAGATCATAGTCATCAGCATGCTCAATAGCGACATCGATTATGTCACCCGGCTTTAGGCCTATATTTTCAATACTCTCGATATCATTTATAAAAACACTGCCGTCGATTTCAGGGGCGTCGGCGGCAGACCTTCCAATAGCTCCTTTTTCATCTACCTGGTCAATTAAAACCTCAATTTTACGCCCTATTTTTCGCTTTAACCTTTGGGCGCTAATTAGCTTCTGTAATTCCATAAGGCGATTCCAGCGATCCTGCTTCAACTCTTCAGATATATGATCGGGAAGATTGTTAGCTTTGGCGCCATCCACTGGGGAATACTTAAAGCAACCAACGCGATCCAGTTGCGCTTCTTTTAGCCAGTCCAGTAATATATTAAAATCCTCTTCGGTCTCCCCGGGGAAGCCCACAATAAAAGTGCTGCGAATGTTAAGGTCAGGGCAAATGACGCGCCAGGCTTTGATTCGCTGTAAAACTTTTTCCTGATTCCCTGGGCGCTTCATCAATTTAAGAATTTTAGGACTAGCATGCTGAAAAGGGATATCTAGATAGGGTAGTATTTTTCCTTCTGCCATCAAGGGAATTAGCTTATCCACATGGGGATAAGGGTACACATAATGTAGTCTAACCCACACACCCAGCTCACCAAGTGCTTGAGCTAAATCCTGCATCCGAGTTTCAAGCACAGCATCATCAGCAAAGTCTAATTTATACTTTACATCAACCCCATAAGCGCTGGTGTCCTGAGAAATCACTAGCAATTCACGGACACCAGAAGCAACTAATTTTTTAGCCTCTTGGATTATCTCGACGATAGGTCGACTAACTAGCTTGCCGCGCATGTCAGGAATAATACAAAAGGTGCATTTATGATTGCAGCCTTCTGCTATTTTCAGATACGCATAATGTGGGGGTGTGAGCTTAACGCCTATGGATGAAAGTACGTCATCATAAGGTTTTGAGGCTTTCTCGATATCTTTTTCAAAAGCAGGATTGTATTTTTGAACAGCATTTAAGACTGATTCTATATCAGCCGGGCCACTAACACTGAGGACTTTAGGGTGGATAGATTTTATATTATCGGCATCGACACCCTTACCCATGCAGCCTGTAACAACAACTTTTCCATTTTCTTTTATTGCCTCACTTATAGCATCCATCGACTCCTGCTTTGCTGAATCAATAAAACCACAAGTGTTAACTATGACAATATCTGCATCTGTGTAACTGGGGCTGACTTCATATCCATCCTGTTTAAGACCTGTAAGGATGCGCTCAGAATCAACTAAAGCTTTTGGGCAGCCCAGAGAAACAAAACCGACTTTTTTAACTTCTAAAGACTGAGTCATAAGAGAATACAATCTCGGCTGAGCGCAAAAAATATTCTACACATAAACAACTCTCCAAGAGAAACAGGCCCTTAAAAGCTTAGGCCTAGAAGTTAAAACGATCTTAAAATTTCATCTCAGGGACATTGTCTGGCACAACTATAGCGCCTGCAGTTTTCTCGATAATTTCTTCCACAGAGACTCCCGGGGCACGCTCAATTAAGTGGAATTTTCCATCGTATATTTCAAGATATGCCAAATCAGTCATTACCTGCTTGATGCAGCCCGCGCCTGTTAGCGGAAGCGAACAGTCCGCTAGCAACTTAGATTTACCATATTTGTCTGCATGCGTCATCATGACAACTATATTATCTGCGCCGGCCACCAAATCCATGGCGCCTCCCATTCCTTTTATAAGTTTTCCAGGGATCATCCATGAGGCTATATTTCCCAACGCATCTACTTCGAAAGCACCGAGAACAGTCAAGTCAACATGGCCGCCACGAATCATAGCGAAGGACTCAGATGAGGAGAAAATTGATGCGCCGGTAGCCGTGGTAACTGTTTGTTTTCCAGCGTTAATCAGATCCGCGTCTACCTCATCCTCTCTTGGAAATGGACCCATTCCAAGCAATCCATTCTCAGACTGCAACATAACCTCCATACCTTCTGGCACATGATTTGCTACCAGCGTAGGGATGCCTATACCCAAATTAACGTAATAACCATCCTGAAGCTCACGAGCTACTCGAATAGCCATTTGATCACGAGTAAGTGACATTATTATATCTCCGATTAATTTTCGCGTACGGTACGCAGTTCAATTCGTTTCTCAAAGGTGCCCTGTATTAGGCGATCAACATAAATTCCTGGGGTATGGACATGCATAGGATCTAGTTCTCCTGGCTCAACAATCTCCTCTACTTCCATTACCGTTATCTTGCCTGCGGTTGCAGCCATAGGGTTAAAGTTCATAGCTGTATGACGATAGATTGCGTTGCCAAAACGGTCTGCCTTCCAAGCTTTAACAATAGCAAAATCTCCCATAACAGACTCTTCAAGAATATATTTACGCCCATCGAATTCACGGACATCCTTTCCCTTTGCGATATCAGTTCCGCATCCAGTGGCGGTATAAAAAGCAGGTATACCTGCTCCACCTGCTCGCATTTTTTCTGCCAGAGTTCCTTGTGGAGTCAACTCAACCTCTAACTGGCCAGAGAGAAGTTGTTCTTCAAACATCTTGTTTTCCCCTACGTAGGAAGACACCATTTTTTTTATTTGGCGGTCCTCTAAAAGAATTCCAAGACCAAGACCGTCACAACCGCAGTTGTTAGAGATAATTGTCAGCTCCTTGGTTCCCATCTTTTTGATCTCTTTAATCAAATTTTCAGGAATACCACAAATGCCAAAGCCACCTGCAATAACAGTCATCCCATTCTCTAGACCCGCCATCGCCTCTTCGTAGGTGTTCACCACCTTATCGAAACCCGCCATGAAACTAACTCCCTTATTAAACTTCTTATTTTCCTAGTGCACTGAGCCCTAGGATTTTAAAAACTGTGCGAAGGATCCTATATGAAGCAATATTTATCAAGATTAAAATTTCAACAAATTCATTTATATCCAAAAAAAAACAAAAAAAATTCCCGTCAGCGTTATGATTTTTTACAAGTCACATAAATTTTAAATAAAAAATTATGACTCAAGAAAATATCAACTTCGAAATATGCTATGAAAAATAGAGTCCCTTATGCATCAGACTCCTTTAGTGGTTGAA
>JBLHWD010000091.1:0-4061 GCA_047628995.1 Saprospiraceae bacterium
CATACTAGCTATATTGGTATAGGAAGTAGTTTCGCCAAAGTTGATGTTCTTAAGTGCAGACCAAACAGCATTCTGAAAATCAGTTCCTTTGTAATTTAAGGGTAAACTGAATATTTTTCGTATTCCCTTAAAATATTCAGTTAACTCTTTTTGGCATTCCTTGATAAGACTGCAGCTCGAAGAGGGTAAATCTTTTTTATCTATAAACGCTATTTTTGTTATAGCCTTCCCTGATACATCAATTCTTATAAGACCAAGGGGCGAGGCCATGTAATCTGTATAGGTGCTTAAGCTTTGCATCAAGTTTTCATAATTTCAATGCTGCGGATCGGTCCATACTTTTCTCAGTGGCTCACCAAAATCATCATAAATTATTTTTTCTTTTGGAGCAGATTTGACTATTTTTTTTGGAGCAGATTTGGCTTGTCTTCGGGAGTCTATGGCCGCAATTACTTCTGTCAAAGGAGTCCTAGTTATTTTAGGCTCGTTGAATAATGGCGTTTTAAGGCTTGCATGAGGGCTTTCCCTGCCTGTAACACCTTTGTCTATTTCTTGTATCTTTCCGCCTTTACAGGTGAATGCATCGATTTGCTTTTGCAGCTCATCTCTTAGGTCTGCTTTGGTAGGTATTTTATTCACAATTGCTCGCCAGGTTTAAACTTATTGAGTATAACATTAGTTTTAAGTAGAGTCAGCTTTACCAGTGCTCCCATACAGGTGAGCAAACTAAAGGTAGTTGGGGAATATGACCGAGTTCAGCCCATGATTGCCCTGGTTGATGGAAATCAGACCCGCATGAAGCAAATAGTTTCTTTTCTGCACACAGATTTGCCAAATCTTTTGTGATGGCAGTATTCTGGTTTCCTGAAATCACCTCCATACCTTCTCCGCCAGCTTGAATGAAGTCATCCAGCAGATTTTTGAGCTTAGTCCTAGTTAATTTGTATTTTGCAGGGTGCGCCAACACAGCAGTTCCGCCTGCTTCTTTAATCCATCTGATAATCTGTGGAACATCAGCCCAAAAGCTTTTTATATCACCAGGCTTTCCAGACCCAAGAAATTTTTTAAAGGCTTGATTGATGTCAGTTACGGCACCAATGTTAACTAAATATTGTGCAAAATGAGGACGACCAACGTTCCCATTGTTCGCAATGCTGTTAGCCCCAGCCAGCGATCCCTTGAATCCCAGTTGATCGAGTTTATCTGCAATCAGGGCTGCTCGCTTCAGTCTCGCTGTGTTCTGAAATGCAACTCCTGCTTTTAAAGCGGGACTATCAAGCTGAACATTAAGACCAAGAATATGGACGTTAGTTTTCTGCCAATAGCTAGAAAATTCAACCCCAGGGATTATTTTGATTGGAAGATTTTCTTCTGGATTAATCTGCTGGTAGGCGCTTACTGTGTCATGATCGGTGATGGAAAGGGTATGGACCCCCATTTGTACAGCTCGACTAACCAGCTCTGCGGGAGTTAGTGATCCGTCTGAGCAGTTACTGTGGCAGTGTAAATCATATGTTATAGATGTGTGCATTTTTTGCCTAATTTCCTTTTAGGTCACTCTATGTCAGTTGCAAAGATTAGGAGTGCGAAGCTATTTTAATGTCAGGTATAATTCTTTTATGAACACCACTTTAACACAAACAGCTTCTCCTATTATAAACCCTATTGATGATCAAAAGCAGCATCAAGTGATAGAGCATACTAGGCATTATATTAAGCTGGGTTCAAAATTATTTGATCAAAGTTTTAATCTCATCCCTGTTGTGTTTGATTTGAGAGGACGAGCTGCTGGTATGTATAAGTGGAAAGCAGCATGGGTCAAGAGCCATGATAAGCTAGGGATAATTCGCTATAATCCTTGGATTTTTGCTAAATATTACGAAGAAAGCTTAGCCGTAACAATTCCTCACGAGGTTGCACATTACTTGGTTAGATGTATGTATGGTATTGATATGGTTAGACCCCATGGATTTGAATGGAAAACTGTAATGAAGGCTTTTGGGGTAGATGATAGCGTCACTGCTAATTTCGATATGACAGGGGTACCTTGTCGTAAGCATAAAAAATTTGAGTATGTATGTGACTGTAGAATTCATCAGCTGAGCACTCTTCGACATAGGAAATGTTCGACTGGTGAAGCTTGCTATTATTGCCGGCGCTGCCGAACTAGCCTTACGTCGACACATAGGAGCCCTGATGCCTAAGCCCTTAAAGTCTTGGTATGTTTATATTATCAGAGCTGATGATGAATCGCTTTATACTGGAATCACGACAAATGTATATCGACGGTTTCAGCAGCACCTAAACAGCAAGCAGGGTGCTAAATATTTCAAGGGGAGAAGGCCCGAGAAAATTGTTTATATTGAGGAAGAGCATGATCGCAGTAGCGCCTCTAAGCGTGAAGCTGAAATAAAATCTTTTAGTCGAGAAAAAAAACTTGTAATTATTAGTCAAGCTAAAAGCGCAAAATCTCTCGGCTGAATATTTTAGTTTTCCTAGTAAAAAAAAACGTCTATGACGCATTATAAGATGCGGCGTTAAAAGATTTGTGGGTCCTTATTTTTTGAGGAGAGATGTAGTTGGATATTTGGGATGTTGTTGTAGTTGGGGCCGGAGCCGCCGGCTTAATGTGCGCTATTACAGCAGGCAGGCGTGGGCGAAGAGTTTTAGTGCTAGAGGCAGCAAATAGACCGGGCAAAAAGATATTAATGTCCGGGGGCGGTCGTTGCAATTTCACTAACCTACATGTTGACTCAGATAACTTTATATCAAGTAACCCGAATTTTTGTAAATCTGCGCTGAGCGGTTATACGCAGTGGGATTTTATAGAGCTTGTTCAGAAACATGACATCCAATACCACGAAAAAACACTCGGCCAGCTATTTTGTAATAGCTCGTCAAAAGACATTCTTGATATGTTGTTGGCAGAAGCGGAAAAAGAAAAAGTAAATTTTAAAACAAAATGTAATATTGAAAAATATGAGCATAAAGAATTTTTTGAGCTTTTTACAAGCCAAGGAAACTTTATGTCCAAGTCCTTGGTTGTAGCATCTGGAGGTCTTTCAGTGCCAACACTGGGAGGATCCGATTTTGGTTATCAGATAGCAGAACGATTTGGACATAAGATTAACGAACTCCGCCCAGCCCTGGTACCCTTTATGTTTACGGACAGCTTTAAGTTAATGTCAGAAAAATTATCTGGCTTGTCGTTGCCGGTCTGCTTGTCTGTTGCTAAAAATCAATTTGTTGACGATATATTATTTACTCATCGCGGCTTAAGTGGGCCTGCAGTATTACAAATATCAAGTTATTGGAGAGAAGGGCTGGCTGTTAAATTGGATCTGTTACCCTCTTTGGATTGTATGGCATATCTCATGAAACAAAAATCTGAACAACCCAAGGCGCTATTAAGAACAGTTTTTTATCGATTCTTACCAAGAAATCTAGTGCTAGAACTGGAAAAGTTATGGTGGTTTGAGAAAAAAGAGGTGCCCCTTGCCGAGCTTTCAGAATTATTATTTAAAACCCTTGCAGATAAAATGCATAATTGGAATTTAAGGCCATCAGGAACAGAAGGCTATCGCACAGCTGAAGTTACGCTCGGAGGAATTGACACCAATCAGGTTTCATCTAAAACTATGGAAAGCAAAAAACAGCCTGGGTTATATTTTATCGGCGAAGTTTTAGATGTTACCGGACATCTTGGGGGTTTTAATTTCCAATGGGCTTGGGCATCAGGGTATGCTGCAGGAAAAGTTGTTTAGTTTATGAGCGGCCATTTTTTACTAAAATAAAAGATGGATAGATTTTTTAGCCATTATTAAATAGGTTTTATGATGAATCGAGAAGAGCTAAATGCTGAAACATCAAAAATTTCTTGGAAAGAGCTAGAGGTTTTTTTTGCCAATGGTACTGTTGTTTATGTATCTTCAGATCTTGATTTAATCGATGTAGCTTTGGATTTTTATTTAGACAATAAGCCAAAAGTACAGAGGTGGATGGCAGATAATTTAGTTAATAAGGTGAATGACAAGCAAGCCTTAGCATGGCTAGATGATGAT
>JBLHWD010000092.1:0-4020 GCA_047628995.1 Saprospiraceae bacterium
GCTAAATAAACTAGGGCTAATTTTGATAACCCTTTAACTATTACCCTTCTATTAGCGTGTGACACTCTGTTATTTTTCAATTTTTGTAAATCTGTTACCTACAATTGATTCTTTTTACCGCTATAATGTTTCGCACGATAAATAAGCCCAGTGTAAGCTTTTAATGAAAATACCAAAAAGATTTCAACCTTTGATTACCGATGGCCTGGTAGATGAGGTTATCCGTTCAATTATGAGCGGAAAAGAGGCCACTTTATACGTGGTCAGATGCGGAGCAGTCATAAGGTGTGCAAAAGTATACAAAGAGGCCGCAAAACGTAGTTTTAAAAAAGCTGCGCAATACCAAGAAGGTCGGAAAGTTAAAAATACCCGTCGCGCCAGAGCTATGGAAAAAAGATCTAAATACGGAAAACAACAACAAGAAGAGACATGGCAAAATGCTGAGATTGATTCCCTTCGCAAAGTAAACGATTCTGGCGTTAGAGTGCCAGAAACTTATGGTTGTTTTGATGGGATTTTACTAATGGAGCTAATAACAGACTCTGAAAATCAAGTTGCTCCACGTCTAGCTGATATCTCTATGTCTCATGATGAGGCTCTAATTGAACATGCTGTCATTATGGGCTTTATTGTCCGCATGTTATGCGTAGGGATAATTCATGGCGACCTATCTGAGTTCAATGTACTAATAGAAGAAGATGGACCAGTTATTATAGATTTACCGCAAGCAATTGATGCCTCGTCCAACAATAATGCTGAAATGATGTTGAAGAGGGACGTAAATAACATGACTCGATATTACTCAAACTTTGCTCCCGAGCTAGCAAAAACAAAGTATGCCGATGAAATATGGAGCCTGTATGAGGAGGGGAAGCTGCACCCAGATATTTCGCTTTCTGGCATATTTGAAGAAAGCTCACAACCAGCCGATGTTGATACAGTTATCCAGGAAATAAAGGCTGCCTTGGCTCATGAAGAAGCTCGGCTTGCCAGACTTAAAGAGAATGAATAAAAAAATTAATCGCGAATAGATTAGTTTTACTCGACGATATCAAAACAATTCCCTATAGTGCTGCCCCTTTTTAAGCTGTCTAATTAAAAATTGTATTTCTTTCCTAATTCAAAGAGGTGTTTACTTGATCACGGCTGCAAATATAACCATGCAATTTGGCCCCAAGCCTCTTTTCGAAAATATATCCGTAAAATTCGGACATGGCAACCGATATGGTCTCATTGGAGCTAATGGATGCGGTAAGTCTACATTTATGAAAATACTAGACGGCACCCTACATCCTACTTCAGGAAATATCTCTATAACCCCAAACGAACGATTAGGTATACTTAATCAAGATCAGTTTGCTTTTGAAGACTGCAGTGCTATTGATACTGTAATAATGGGGCATACAGAGCTTTGGGAAGTCAAACAGGAACGCGATCGCATTTACGCCCTGCCTGAAATGTCAGATAAGGATGGCATGAAGGTTGCTGACTTGGAAATAAGATATTCGGAGCTAGACGGCTACAGCTCCGAAAGTCGAGCTGGAGATTTTCTGTTGGGAGCAGGTATTGCAGAAGAGCTTCATAATGGCTTGATGTCAGAGATTCCTCCAGGCTGGAAGCTTAGAGTGCTATTAGCTCAAGCACTTTTTTCGGATCCGGATATACTTCTTTTAGATGAACCAACAAACAATCTAGACATTGACACCATCCGGTGGTTAGAGGCGCTTCTTAAAGAAAGAAAAAGTACAATGATTATCGTATCGCATGATCGCCACTTTCTTAACTCTGTTTGTACTCATATGGCTGATATTGATTATGGCGAGCTGAAAGTTTATCCGGGTAACTATGATGACTTCATGACTGCATCTACACAGGCCCGCGAACGACTATACTTAGAGAATGCCAAGAAATCTGCTCAAATTGCTGATCTTCAACAGTTTGTTAGTCGTTTTTCTGCAAACGCATCTAAAGCTAAGCAAGCTACCTCTCGAGCAAAGCAAATCACTAAGATACAGCTTGATGACATTAAGGCTACTAGTCGTATTTCCCCATTTATTAGATTCAAGCAAGAAAAAAAGCTTCACAGACGGGCGCTAATTTTAGAAAACCTCACTCATGGTTATGACGAGATATTATTTGAGGCTGGCAACCTAATTCTAGATGCCGGCTCTAAATTGGCTATTATAGGAGAAAATGGCGCTGGAAAGACAAGCCTACTTCGCTGTCTGGTAGATCAAATTTCTCCTACTAACGGCGCCATTAAGTGGTCAGAAAATGCCTCATTAGGCTATTGCCCGCAAGATAGTACTTTAGACTTTAAAAATGATTTAGATTTATTCCATTGGATGAGCCAATGGCGAAAGCCTAATCATGATGATCAAATAGTAAGAGCTACTTTGGGTCGACTACTATTTTCTGCTGATGACTTCAAAAAACCAGCTAAAGTTTGCTCTGGTGGTGAAAAAAATAGACTTCTATTTGGTAAATTAATGATGATGGACTCAAACGTTCTAATAATGGATGAGCCAACGAACCATTTAGACATGGAGGCTATTGAGTCTCTTAACTTAGCGTTAGATCATTATAATGGTACATTAATTTTTGTTAGTCATGACAGGGAGTTCGTCTCGTCTCTCGCAAACCACATAATTGAGATCAAGGATAAAAAGCTTATACACTTTAAAGGCTCATATGAAGAATACCTTGTTAGCCAGGAAGCTGTAAAAAAAGCTGTTTAATTTTAACTTGTGTGCTTTAAATACCCATAGAAAACAGGAGCTATTAATGCCCAGCTTGCTTCCCGATACAGATCCAGATGGTCTATTGGAGTATTCAGTAGTCTTTACCGATCGATCCCTGAATCATATGTCGAAACGTTTTCAAGGGGTCATGGTTAATATCTCTAATACATTAAAGGGTGTATATAACGCCCACTCTGTTGTAGTAGTGCCTGGAGGGGGAACCTATGGCATGGAGGCTGTAGCTAGGCAGTTTGCTACCAACCAAAAATGCTTGGTATTAAGAAATGGTTGGTTTAGTTATCGCTGGAGTCAGATTCTTGAGATGGGCGGTATTGCTTCTGACATAATTGTAATGAAAGCAAGGGCTGTCAACTCAAAAAATTCTAACAAGGATAGTCAGCCAGCCATGGCTCCAGCTCCAATAGATGAAGTCATAAGTCAAATAATGGCCCAAAAGCCTTCTATAGTTTTTGCGCCGCACGTGGAGACATCAGCTGGCATAATACTCCCAGATGACTATATATCTGCTGTTGCTGAAGCTGTTCATTCCATTGGGGGGCTATTTGTTCTAGATTGTATTGCTTCAGGTGCTTTGTGGATAGATATGCAGAAAAGTGGGGTTGATATTTTAATTAGCGCGCCCCAAAAAGGCTGGAGCGCCTCGCCGTGCAGTGCTCTAGTTATGCTAAATGACATAGCCAGAAAAAAAATTGAAAGTACTACAAGCTCAAGCTTTTCATGTGATCTACGAAAATGGCTTCAAATCATGGAGACATATGAAAATGGCGGGCACGCCTACCATGCCACCATGCCAACTGACGCGTTACTTAAATTTAACGAAGCTATGAAAGAAACAGAGGCTTATGGTTTTGAAAAAGTCAGAAAGGAGCAAGAAGAACTTGGAGCAAGAGTTAGGGGTCTACTAGAATCTACTGGATTCAAAAGTGTTGCCGCAAACGGGTTTAAGGCGCCAACTGTAATTGTTTGCCACACCAGGGATGCAGATATTCATAATGGGAAAAAATTTATGGAAAAAGGCATTCAAATAGCGGCTGGAGTTCCGCTACAGTGTGATGAAGGAGAGAATTTTAAAACCTTCCGGATTGGCTTATTTGGCTTAGACAAATTACATAACATAGAGAGGACCGTGTCTCGCTTAAGCTCTGCATTAAAGGGTATAGTGGCAGGTTAAGCTGGTCCTATTTAACCTTTATAGTAATTTTCTTAGAAACCACCGGTTTTGTATGCGGTATGTGGTAATGGTCTCCTAGTATCAACT
>JBLHWD010000093.1:0-3994 GCA_047628995.1 Saprospiraceae bacterium
TTCTTTGAGCGAACCATTGGCGTCAACTAAAAACTTTGGTACTACAAACAGTGATATGCCTTTTACACCTTCCGGTGCGTTCGGAGTACGAGCAAGAACCAAATGTATAATATTGTCTGCGAAGTCATGCTCGCCCCAGGTAATGTATATTTTTTGGCCGCTCAGTAAATAATGCTCTCCAGCAGGAATCGCCTTTGTTCTTATGGCTGAAAGATCTGATCCAGCTTGAGGCTCAGTTAAATTCATAGTGCCAGACCAGACACCTGAAATAAGCTTATCTAGATAGATTTCTTTTTGATTTTTGGTTCCATGGAGGCTCAGGGCAGTTACTACACCCTTAGTCAACATCGGGCACAAACTAAATGCCATGTTAGCTGAGTGAGACATTTCATCAACAGCAACAGACAGCAACATGGGCAGGCCTTGCCCACCAAAATCTGTGCTTCCCGAAAGACCTGACCAGCCAGCATCGACTATTTTCTTGTAGACTCCTTTTAAAGCGGGCGCAGTTATTACATTGCCTCCATCCAACCTAGAGCCCTGAGAATCAGCAGGCAGGTTAGTTGGGGCTAAAACTTCGCTATAGAAGCGATCAGCTTCATTAAGGATAGCGTCAACCATGTCTGGCGTGGCATCTTCGTATCCGGAAAGTTTTGCTATGCTAGGCATTTCCAGAACATTGTTTAGCAAAAATTTCATGTCAGCCAGCGGTGCTTTGTAAGTAGTCATGCCAAATATTTCCAGAAAATTAACTTTAAAGGTATATGAGACCATATTAGTTGCGTACATGTCGCGACTTACCTAAAAAATTATTAAATTTTTTTATAACTAGATTTGAATTATTAAAATGATAATGTTTAAAATATATTAGCCTCAACGCTAAAGATCAGCTTTATGGCTAGCTTGTTTCATAAAAAACAGTAGTATGAAAACCCAATCTGCCCCCCCGTTTGACTGTATTAAGAATTATTGAGTAGCTGTAATCATTTTAAAGAGCGCAGAAGCTTTAATTACGGAGATCATGATGTTAGAAGTGAAGCAATTGACAAGACTATACGGAGATTTTAAAGCTGTCGACAGGGTTAGTTTTAAGATAAAAAAGGGTGAGATAGTTGGATTACTTGGCCATAATGGTGCTGGTAAAACAACAATTATGAAAATGCTTAGCGGCTTTATTGAGTCAAACCATGGCAGCATACTAATTAACAATGTCGACCTTAAAGACAACCCTAAAAAAGCTCAAAAAGATCTTGGTTACCTGTCGGAAAACCTGCCCATCTACCCGGAAATGTTTGTTGCTGATTACCTTGACTATGCTAGTGAACTAAAAGGCATAACCGGAAATCAAAAAACATCAGAAATAAGACGAGTAATTCAAGCAACTGACATAGAGTCCAAGTTACTTTCACCTATATCGACACTATCCCGTGGCTTTAAGCAGCGCGTGGGAATCGCTCAAGCTATTTTAGGCAAACCCAAGCTGTTGATTTTGGATGAACCCACAAATGGACTTGACCCCAAACAAACCAACCTTGTCAGGTCTCTAATTCGTGATCTTTCGAAAGATGCAACGGTCATACTCTCGACACACATCATGCAAGAAGTTGATGCTTTATGCACAAGGGCTCTTATCATTAGAGATGGCAGATTAGCGGTTGATGCCGAATTAGATGAGCTAAGAAAAAGCAACCATCTGCTTCTTTCCACTTCATCTAACAAAATGGATACCGCCTCTATGCTCTCATCTATAAGCGATATTGTCTCTATCAATCAGTTGCATGAAAATGGCGCTACCTTTTCTTATCGCATAGAACTTAAGGGTGTGATCGAAAATGACGCAACTATTGGTGAAATTGCTAAATTAGTTATTTCTTCCGGTGCAGATATTTATTCCATACACAAAGAGATAAGAGACCTTGAAACCTTATTCAGAGAGACCAACGACCTTCCATCAAAAACAAATGAAATGGAGACTTAAGATGCAGGCTACATTAAGGAATATAAAATTAATTTGGCGTATTGCATCAAAAGAAATAACCTTATTTTTTGCATCTCCTACCGCTTACTTGTTTTTGGCAACTTTTGCTGCAATTTCGTTATTTATATTTTTTTGGGGGGAGTCATTCTTTTCAAGGAACATAGCTGATATACGACCATTATTTGAATGGATGCCTATCCTGCTTTTATTTCTTACTAGCACTCTGACCATGAGGCTTTGGAGCGAGGAGCGCAGAACGGGGACTCTTGAATATATATTAACCCAGCCCTTACCTCTTTGGTATTTTGTAGTTGGTAAGTTCATAGGCTGCTTAGCACTACTTGCTATCGCTCTTGCTATAACAATACCACTACCAATAACAGTCTCGCAGCTTGGTGAGCTAGATTGGGGTCCAATTGGAGCTGGTTATTTAGCAGCTTTTTTTCTTGGCGCTGCATATTTGTCTATCGGCTTGTATGTATCTGCAAGAAGCGACAACCAAATAGTTAGTCTTATTTGTGCAGTTTCATTGTCAGGATTGTTTTATCTGATAGGAACAGCAACAATTACCGACTTTTTTGGCAATCAGGCTGGAGAATGGCTCAGGCTCCTTGGAACTGGAGCTCGCTTCGACTCTATTACTCGAGGAGTAATAGACCTAAGAGATCTTTATTATTATCTAAGTATAATTTTTGTCTTTCTGTCTCTTAATGTATACACGCTAGAAAAAGAGCGCTGGGCCGAAAACGTTGCGACCGCGCGTCATAAGGTTTGGCGTAGCGTTATCATTTTGGCGTTAGTTAATATAATTGGTGTAAATTTGTGGCTTGGTCAGATTTCATCACTACGAATAGACACAACCCAAGGTCAGCAATACTCTATCTCGTCTGCGACTAGAGAATATTTAAGCCAATTGGAAGAACCGCTGCTGATACGAGGTTACTTTAGTGGAAAAACTCACCCTATGCTGTCGCCCTTAGTTCCTCAAATTAAAGATTTGATTCGTGAGTACGAAATAGCTGGAAAGGGAAAGATACGTATTGATTTCGTTGATCCTGTTTCCAAGATAGAAGTAGAAGAAGAAGCAAACCAAAAATATGGGGTTAGGCCCATACCTCTTCAGGTGGCAGACCGGTATCAATCAGCGATAGTTAACTCATATTTCCATATCCTAGTAGGCTATGGAGAAGAGTTTGAAGTTCTAGACTTTCAAGACCTAATTGAAACAAAAGCACAAGGAGATAAAAATTTCGAAATAGTTCTTCGCAATCCGGAATATGATTTGACTCGTAGCATTAAAAAAGTGCTCAACACATATCGAGGTGGTGGAAATATATTTGATTCTGTGGAGGGAGCACTGACATTAAATGCCTACATCTCCTCTGACGCTTTACTGCCCGACGACTTAACATCACACAGAAATGATGTCATAGAAATTGCAAAGGAACTCAAAACCGACTCTAAAGGTTTATTTAAATTAAACATAATTGACCCCTACAAAAACAACAGCACAGGGGCAAAAAAACTATCTAAATTGTATGGATTACAACCACTGTCACTAAACAAAGGTTACGCCGGTGACTTTTACTATTTTCACCTAATCCTAGAAAAAGATGGCATGGCTATACAAATTCCCTTGGAAGGTAAAACTAAAGCTAGCCTTAAAAGAAACCTAAGGGCGGCGATTAAGCGCTTTGGGAAAGGATTTATAAAAACTATTGGAATAGTACAGCCCAAAGATGATCCAAAGTTAGCGCAAATTGGCCTATCTGTCCCAAGATTTACAGAGCTGGCTGGATTTTTAGGTACCGACTTAAACATCAGGGATGAGGATATTAGCGACGGAAATGTTTCTGGTGAAATTGATATTCTATTAATAGCCGCCCCAAATGGAATGGGACCAAAAGAAGTTTTTGCAATAGATCAATTTTTAATGAAAGGCGGCGCAATTATCGCCATGTCTTCACCGTATACAATGACTTTAGGTCAGGGGCTAGGGCTAGCTAAGCTTGAAGG
>JBLHWD010000094.1:0-3919 GCA_047628995.1 Saprospiraceae bacterium
CGTTAATTGAAAAACAAGAAGACGCTACTGAAAAAAAGAAAAAAGAAAAAATAACAAAAAATAAAGCTAATAGTTTTTCAAGTAAAGCAGCACCGGAACCAGCTAGGTTATTTGCTGAGACTGAGACTGAGACTGAGACTGAGACTGCTATACAGCCGACCAAAAAACCATCTTCTGAGGCAGTTAGTGCTTTGGCCGCAGACGATAAGGCCAGTCATGCAGGCCCCTCTGTTAGAAAATTTGCGCGAATCATGGGAGTCAATCTTAGTTATGTCAGAGGGTCCGGCCCAAAAAATAGAATAGTCGCAGAGGATATTGAAGCTTATGTAAAGTGTCAGCTTAATAAACTAGAAGCAAAGGATATAGGTGCTAATTCCCCCATAGCTATGCCAGTTATTGATTTCAGTGATTTTGGCGACGTACAAATACAGCTCTTATCTAAAATAAAGAAAATATCAGGCGGCAATCTCCATCGCAATTGGGTTACAGCCCCGCATGTGACTCAATTTGATGATGCTGATATTACTGATCTTGAGGATTTTAGAAAGTCTATGAAAAAAGAGGTGGAGAAAAACGGTGGGAAATTAACTCTACTGGCATTTATTATGAAGGCCTGTGCAAAAGCCCTAAAAACCTACCCTATGTTTAACAGCTCCATCTCGTCTGATGGTGATAGTCTCATCATGAAAAATTATTATAATATAGGTTTTGCTTGCGACACTCCAGATGGCCTGATGGTACCGGTAGTTAAGGATCTGCTGTCAAAAGATATATTTGAGATTGCTGAAAATCTGGTATATTTAGCAAACAAAGCAAGAGAGAGAAAATTAAAAATGCATGATATGCAGGGTGGATGTTTCACCATCTCGAGCCTTGGTAGTATTGGCGGCGCTAAATTTACCCCAATTATTAATTGTCCTGAAGTCGCTATATTGGGTGTTTCAAGATCATCCATGCAGCCAATCTACAGCAATGAAAAAAAAGATTTTGAGGCTCGTCTTACTCTTCCGTTATCCCTATCCTATGACCATCGGGTCATAGATGGATCAGATGGAGCGAGATTTATAACAGACCTGAAGGCAGCGCTATCTGACGTCAGAAGGTTGCTGCTTTAACAAAAAAAAGGGGGGTTACAGTAGAGGTATGTTTTTTACCAATAAATTGCACCATTTCGTGATATTTTTATTTCTTATAAGCTGATCGCATACCTTTTGTATCGCGAACTAAAGCTTAATTATTGGTGTCTTGATATACCAGCTACAAGACGCCATCTCGCTGGAAAAGTGCCTATCAAAATAGCCGCTTTTAAAGTAAATTTTTCAGTTCTATTCGTCTTTTTTGTTACTTGTTTTGGCGGATAGAACCCAAAATAATAGTTAATTACGCACCATATTTGTGCACTACCTAGTTTTAGTATAAAAAATTTATTGACTAATTGCTAAACCTGATTCATGTTAAACAAGTCTTGGCTTTAAGCAAGTAACAGATTTGCTGGGCACCGGCTATATTAGGCTAGCGATGTTATTTGCTAGCCTAATATCTACTTATGATGTGAGTAATTAAACTAACAGTAAAAGGGAGAAAAACATGGAAACGACAGGTTTAAATCCTAATGATTATGTAGGAGTCAGTTTCTGGATTATTTCCGCAGCGATGGTTGCGGCAACTTACTTTTTCACCGTTGAGCGCGACCGCGCGGTAGGCAAGTGGAAAACATCTTTGACCGTAGCCGCAATGGTGACTGGTATCGCAGCGATTCACTACTTCTACATGCGAGGAGTTTGGGTAGAAACAGGGGCAAGTCCCACAGTTTTCCGCTACGTTGACTGGTTATTGACTGTGCCACTGCAGATTGTCGAGTTCTACTTGATTCTTGCTGCTATAGCCGTAGTTCGTGCTGCTTTGTTCTGGAAGCTGCTGGTTGCATCAGTTGTGATGCTAGTCGGCGGATATCTTGGAGAAATCAGCGCTCTGCCTTACTGGATAGCATTCGCGATCGGTATGGCTGGATGGTTGTACATCATCTATGAAATATTCATCGGTGAAGCTAGTCAAATCAGCGCATCTCAGGGTACTGAGGCCAGCAAAATCGCCTTCAACGCACTACGCTTGATTGTGACCGTTGGTTGGGCAATCTACCCAATAGGCTACATCTTAGGTGCGGGCAGCGATGGTTCAGCTAACCTTAACCTTGTTTACAACCTTGCTGACTTCGTCAACAAGATTGCATTCGGTGTTGTTATCTGGGTCGCAGCTACTAACTCGTCTGAAAAGGCATAAAAACCTAACATTCGAGTCTAAGTAATAAGTTTGGCGTTACGGGGCACTTTGGCCCGGTAGCGCTAATTTTTATAGCACCTTCTACAGCTTTATCTGAATTAGATTATAAGGAGGTATTATAAAAATTATATTTTCTTAAGGGGAAATAGAATGGAATTAAGTGGCTATAATCTTGTGTTTAATTCGCTGTCTTTTGCTATTGCAACATTCGGTGCAGCAACCGTATTCATGTTTGCTCAGCGCTCTCAAGTCGCTCCAGCTTACAGAACAGCGCTTACTCTATCAGGCTTAGTATGCTTAATTGCGTTCTATCATTACGTTAGAATGTTTGAAAGCTTCGAGCAGGCATATACCTTAAAAGAAGGCGTAGTAACCGCAACGGGTGCAGCATTCAATGATGCATACCGTTATGTTGATTGGCTATTAACCGTTCCTTTGCTTTTACTGGAACTAATTCTAGTAATGAGATTAAGCAAAGAAGATACTTACTCTAAAGGTACCAAACTAGCAGTCGCTTCAGCACTAATGATTGTTCTAGGTTATCCAGGTGAAGTTGCCGCTACAGGTGACGAGCGTTGGATGTGGTGGATTGCTGCAATGATCCCCTTCCTTTATATTGTAAAAGAGTTGGTTGGAGGTTTAAGTGCATCAATAGCAGATCAACCTGCTGATGTTAAAGGCTTAGTTGCTAACGCAAGAACCCTAACACTCCTATCTTGGTGCTTCTATCCTTTAGTATTTATTCTACCAATGCTTGGTGTTGGTGGCTTGGAGCTAGGGGTAATAAACCCAGCTGTACAAGTTGGATATACTATTGCTGATGTTATTGCTAAAGCAGGCTTCGGTGTTATGATTTACATGATTGCTCAACGTAAATCTGACGCCGGTGCTTAATCAGCAAAAGAAAAAAACTTGATAAAAAACGCGCCTAAGTAGTGCGTTTTTTTTGTACCACGATATATGAGAAAGCGTATGGAATACTACATGCCCCCAGAGGCTGATGAATTTCTGCATGTTGTTAAGCAGGAATTTACAAAAAGCTTTGATGTGCAAGAATCATTCATATCTGATTGGCTAAAACATCACAATGAGTCGAAAGGAAAGTGGATGAGGGCCCGTTTAGCTCTGGTTTCTGGTGGTTTACTAGGACTTTCAAGTCAAACATACATCAAATGGGCAGTAGTATGCGAACTAATTCATAGCGCCTCGCTCCTTCATGACGATATATGTGATGAAGACTCGATGAGGCGAGGAAAAAAATCCCTTTGGAAAGAGTTCGGTATACCTGCAGCTGTTTGCACAGGTGATTATTTAATTGCAGAATCATTCAGAAAGCTTACCGAAATAGAAAAAGGGTGGCATCAAAACATCCTCTTAAAGCTATTATCATGCTCGGTAAAAGAAATTATATTTGGCCAATCATTGGATGTGAGTTTAGACCATTTAACGCTAACTAAAGAGCAGTGTCGTAAGATAGCTATTGATAAGACGGCTCCACTAGTCGCATTACCTATGATGGGTATGTTTCGTTGTAAAGAGCTCACAGAAGACGAATGTGTCGCCCTGAAAGAAATCTCTAACGAAATAGGCTTTGCTTACCAATATTTAAATGATATTGAAAATATAACTGGTTTTGAGC
>JBLHWD010000095.1:0-3823 GCA_047628995.1 Saprospiraceae bacterium
ACCCTTGCCTGCCAGAAATTTCCTCTATGCCGGCGTCCCGGCGATTACTCGCAGAAAAAAATATAGTAATTGAGTTCAGAGATATATTTCAAGGGCAACAGAAACAATCTATTAAAGAAGAAGTGGGCGACATGGTTCTTTACCGAAAAGATGAGCTATTTGCATATCAGCTCGCTGTAGTAATAGATGACAATTTTCAAAAAATAACTCATGTTATTCGTGGTTGCGACCTATTAAAAATAACACCAAGGCAGATTTATTTGCAAAAACTACTAACACTAAAAACCCCAACTTATGGTCACATCCCAATTGCCATCAACCAAAAAAGAGAAAAACTCAGCAAGCAGAATTTGGCGGCTTCTTTAGATAGTCGACCAGCCCCAAAAAATTTAGTTAGAGCAATAAATTGGCTTGGTTTATCAGTGCCCGATGAGCTCTCCAAAACCAACCACTGTAGTGATTTGTTAATGTGGGCGGCGGGTCACTGGGATAATAATAAAGTTCCACGCCTAAAAGAGAAGACTGCATCTTAATTATTTAGCAGCTCATAAAAAGTTTTTTTTAAATCTCTATGCTAAGATCGACGCTTTGATCAAATAGCTCCTGCTAAAAAACCAAGCATGACTATGTTCATATCATGGCGAATTTCAATTATGACCCTCATCAAATGCTAAAAAAACTTTCTAATATTTTTAGGCTCGGCTCTTCACAAGCGAAGATTAAGCCAAATATACTCGGTTCGAAAAACCACAACCTTTCCCCTGAAAAAATAAGTCCTGGTGCCCTGAAGGTAGTAGAGCAGCTAAAGCTAAGTGGCTACGAGTCTTATTTAGTTGGTGGTTGTGTTCGTGATCTGCTAATGAATATTAAACCCAAAGATTTTGATGTAGCTACTAACGCTACTCCAGAGCAGGTCAAGCAGCTATTTAGTCGCTCTCGCATAATAGGCCGTAGATTTCAGATTGTGCATGTGCGAGCTGGCCCAGAAATTATAGAAGTGACTACATTCCGCGCGCAACATACAGATCAAAAAAATCAATTGGATAAATCGCAACACTCTGCCAAAGGAATGTTACTTCGAGATAATATTTTTGGCACTGTTGAGGAAGATGCTATTCGACGAGATTTTACTATGAACGCCCTCTATTACTGCTCCCGGAATAATAGCGTACTTGACTATACAAACGGACTAGCAGACATCAACAAACGAGTTATACGTATCATTGGAGACGCTTCAGAGCGCTACAAAGAGGATCCAGTTAGAATGCTAAGGGCGATTCGGTTTTCTACAAAACTCGGGTTTTCTATTGAGGAACATTCCTCTGTAGCTATAAATGAATCATGTCTACTGCTGGCTGATATTCCGCCCGCTAGACTGTTTGATGAGGTTATTAAGCTCTTTATGAACGGTTATGCTTTGGCAACTTTTTGCTCATTACGAGAATATGGCATATTTGGCATATTATTTCCTGCAACAGAAAAAGCTTTGTCTGATGGGTCGAATTATTATTACAAATTCATCGAGCAAGCCCTAGTTAATACGGATAAGCGTATTCGTAATAAACAACGGGTTACCCCAGCATTTTTATTTGCAGCCCTGCTTTGGCCTGCGCTAAAGGAGAGAGAGAAAAAATTATCTGAATCAGAAAAAAATAGCATTTTTTCTCTACACCAAATAGCTGGAGAAGTAATAGCCAGTCAATGTAAACGGCTGGCTATACCGCGTCGCTTTACTCTGCCGATGCGAGAAATATGGGAACTCCAACTTCGACTGCCGCGTCGTGCAGGCAAGCAAGCATTTAAATTATTGACCAATAAGCGTTTTCGCGCCGGCTATGACTTTTTACTACTGAGGGAGGATGCAGGGGAAATTAAAGCTGGACTAGGTGAGTGGTGGACAATTTTTCAAGATAAGGAAGAAGTCGCTCAAAAAGAAATGGTCGATAAAATTAAACTGGCTAGAAAGAACACCCACAAAAAAAATTCATCCTCCCAGAAGACTTAACCTATGGTTGAAACTGCATATATTTCTATTGGCAGCAATCTGAGCAATCCATACCAACAGGTAACACAGGGCTTGATTGAGCTAGGATTAATTGAAGATACTAAAGTGGCTGGTGCATCTTCCTGGTATTGCAGTATGCCTATGGGACCAAAAAATCAGCCAAGCTATATCAATGGAGTTGCCAAAATTGTAACGCGACTGAATCCAAATCAGCTATTAATGGCGTTGCAGGATATTGAGAATAAGCATGCAAGAAAACGACTTACGAGATGGGGTCCGCGTACCCTTGACTTAGATATTCTTTTATATGGGTCAAGAGTTATTAATACTGAGCACTTAACAATACCTCATCCTGGTCTGAAAAAAAGAAACTTTGTATTAATGCCGCTAGCAGATGTTGCGCCAAAACTAATTTTACCAGATGGAAGCAGTTTAGATTCGCTATTGGAAATTTGCTCGCCAGAAGGTATTGTTCCCCTAGCATCAGGAGATATTGGTGAAAAAGTTGGATGACATAAAAGTTTCAGTTGCCGAGAAAGATCAACCGCCTCGTTTTATCGCTGTAGAGGGTCCTATTGGGGTAGGTAAAACAACTCTAACCAAGAGATTTGCTGAAAGCTTAAATTGCAAAACACTTTTAGAGCAGCCAGAAGAAAATCCTTTTTTAGAGCGTTTTTACCAAGATCAAAGAGCAGGCGCTTTACCTGCTCAGCTATATTTTTTATTTCAACGTGCACGAAAAATACAAGAAATACGACAAAGCGACATGTTTCAGCAAGTCCAAGTAGCTGACTTTCTAATGGAAAAAGATCAATTATTTGCCCAAATAACTCTCGATAGTGAGGAGCTTAAGCTTTACCAAACCGTTTATAATCAGCTCACTATTGACCTACCTAAGCCAGACCTAGTTGTATACTTGCAAGCGCCAACAGACACGTTACTTAGTCGCGTTAAAAATCGCGGCATTGATTATGAGCAATCTATTAATGGTGAATATTTACGCCGACTAAATGAAGCTTACACTGATTTTTTTTATTACTATGACAACGCACCATTATTAATTGTAAATGCTGCGGAAATAGATCTCGCTAACAATGAGCAAGACTATCAAGGGCTACTTGACTATATGCTCAATGTTGGTTCTGGTCGACATTATTACAATTCTCGACCCTCTTCATAATGGTCTTTTTTTAAATAATTTAAAAATAGGAAAAATGTATTGTCATGACCACTATAAAAACTCTACATGAGCTAAAAAATCGTAGTGAAAAATTTCCTGTTATTACAGCTTATGACGCATCATTTTCTAGATTGACTGAAAATGCAGGGATTGAAGTTATTCTTGTGGGAGACTCCCTTGGGAATGTAATACAAGGTCATAACACTACAATCCCTACAACAATGAATGACATGATTTATCACACAGAAGCTGTTCGACGAGGCAGCAGTAAATTATTTGTTATTGCTGATCTGCCATTTATGGCTTTTTCCCGTGAAGAACAATCATTAGACAATTCAGCGCTACTTATTAGGGCTGGGGCTAACATGGTAAAGCTCGAAGGTGGAGCCTGGCTATGTGAAACAGTACGTATGCTCAGCGAGCGAGGGATCCCTGTTTGTGGGCACTTAGGGCTAACGCCACAGTCAGTCCATAAACTTGGCGGCAACAAAGTTCAGGGACGCAGCAAGAAAAGCGAGGGGAAGATTATGCAGGATGCTATGCTCCTTGAAGAAGCCGGGATTGATTTACTGGTGTTAGAGTGTGTTCCTTCAATGCTAGCTGCCAAGATCACTAATAAATTAAAAATACCAGTTATT
>JBLHWD010000096.1:0-3821 GCA_047628995.1 Saprospiraceae bacterium
CTATGTTTGAGGAACCGGAAATTAGCATACCATCGGCGTATTTTGTTCCCTCTGATGCAACTACTACACAGTAGCCGTGCTGAGATACAGTTTTTTCTACTTTATCGAGAAATTTTTCTTTAGAAAAAGGAACTTCAGGGAACAGTATGATGTGTGGCGGATCACCGGCTTCTGCTGCTGCAAGTGCACTTGCAGCAGCAATCCAGCCCGCATTACGGCCCATGACCTCAAGAATAAAAACCTTTGTGGAAGACTCGCACATAGAAGCAATGTCTAAGCTAGCCTCCTTGGTAGATACTGCAATGTATTTGGCGACAGAGCCAAAACCAGGACAGTTATCCGTAAAAGGTAGGTCGTTATCCACAGTTTTAGGTATGTGAATAGCCTGGATGGGATAACCCATTTGCTGAGATATCTGGGAAACTTTAAGGCATGTATCAGCTGAATCACCGCCTCCGTTGTAGAAAAAATACCCAATATTGTGCGCTTTAAAGACCGCAATTAACCGTTCGTATTCTACTTTATTTTCCTTAAAGTCCTTTAGTCTGTAGCGGCATGAGCCAAAGGCTCCCGATGGCGTGTAACGGAGACCTGAAATTGCATCCTGGGTTTCTTGAGTAGTATCTATTAGATCTTCGCGCAGAGCTCCAATAATTCCATTGCGACCTGCGTAGAGGTGACCAATTTTATCCGAGTTTTTTTTGATTGTTTCAATCACACCGCAGGCGCTCGCATTAATTACTGCCGTCACTCCGCCTGACTGGGCATAGAAAGCATTTTTCTTTTTATTGTTATTACTGGGCATAATTTTACTCGCTACGGGACTTGGGGCTAATAGCGGGCAATGATACTTTAAAGTCGACGTTGATTGCATTTTTTATGCAATTTATTCGAAATGATAGAAATCTTCCGTAGTGTAACTTTTTTGCTTATGCGGGCTTGCATGATGCTGAAATTCAGTTATGTTGATTCATAAGGGTTTTGTTCAAATTTATAAATTATTTTACAGGCAGTCGCTGACGAATGCATATTCATATTTTGGGAATCTGTGGGACTTTTATGGGTTCTTTGGCTCAACTGGCCAAAGATTTGGGGCACCAGGTTTCTGGTAGTGATGCCAAGGTATATCCCCCTATGAGCAATCAACTAGAAAATGCGGGCATCGATCTAGTTGAAGGATATAATGATCATTCGCAGTTTTCGCCTCTCCCTGATCTTGTGATTATTGGCAATGTGTTGTCTCGAGGCAACCCTGCTGTGGAATATGTACTTAATAACCACCTACCGTATACTTCAGGCCCTCAGTGGCTTTATGAGTATGTTCTTAAGGATAAGTGGGTTATTGCAGTGGCTGGAACCCATGGTAAAACTACAACCTCAAGTATGCTAGCATGGATTTTAGAGCATGCTGGCATGACACCTGGATTTCTTATAGGAGGAGTGCCGAACAATTTTAATGTGTCAGCTCGCTTGGGCGATGCACCATTTTTCATTGTAGAGGCTGATGAGTATGACACTGCTTTTTTTGATAAGCGCTCTAAATTTCTACACTATCGACCTCGCACTGCTATTCTCAATAATCTAGAATTTGATCATGCGGATATCTTTGATGATCTGGCCGCTATTCAGACACAGTTTCATCATTTTATTAGGACAGTGCCAGCTCAAGGTTTAGTTCTTTCTCCATCAAATGATAGCAATATTCAAACAGTAATTGATCGTGGGTGCTGGTCAGAGCTTGAGTCTTTAGGTAAGCCTGGTGACTGGGACACATTGCTGAACAGTAATGATGGCTCTGATTTTTCGGTCACCCACCAGGGAAACATCCAAGGGGTTGTTCGGTGGGGTCAAATTGGTGCTCATAATGTGGCAAATGGATTAGCCGCAATTGCAGCAGCCAGGCATGCTGGTGTGAAGCCCCAGATAGCTTGTGAGGCGCTATGTCAGTTCTTGGGCGTAAAGCGTCGCATGGAAAAAATTGCTGAAATAGATGGCGTCAGCATATACGATGATTTTGCTCATCATCCAACAGCTATTTTTGCTACATTAGAAGGCGCTAGAAGTAAGGTTGGAAATGACAAGATTATTGCTGTTATAGAACCTCGTTCAAATACCATGAAAATGGGTATTCACAAGGACGAGTTAGCAAAAGCTACTAGGCTAGCAGATCAAACATTATGGTATGAGCCAGAAAATATGAATTGGTCACTAGCAGACATTAATAGCAATAGTTCTGCGCTGCCTAATGTATTTGATGATATCAACCAGCTTATTCAAAAAACACTTGATGGCATAAATGGGTCAACTCATATTGTTGTGATGAGCAATGGCGGCTTTCAGGGGTTTCATAGTAAGCTAGTGGATGCTTTAGCAAAAAGAGCCGGCACTAAAAAATAAGAGCCATTTTTCGAGGAGGACTTATGTCAGAATTTAACCGTTCCATCACACTAGCCATGACAGGAGCTTCTGGCGCCCAATACGGCCTTAGATTGCTTGAGCGTTTGGTTCAGGCACATTGTCGAGTGCAGTTTTTGATTTCTGATGCAGCACGAGTGGTTGTTGAGACAGAAACTGAATTGGACCTTCCTGCAGACATAGATTTAGAGGAGTTCCTCACCTTAAACTTTGATGCAGAACCTGGGCAAATTATAGTCAACACTTCACGAGACTGGTTTTCATCTGTGGCTTCTGGGTCCTCTACTCCAGAATCGATGGTTATTTGTCCTGCTAGCGGCGGTACGCTTTCTGCTGTCGTTTCTGGGGCTAGCAACAACCTGATTGAACGAGCGGCGGATGTTGTTATTAAAGAAAAAGGTCAACTGATAATTGTTCCAAGAGAAACACCTTTGTCGGAAATTCATTTAGAAAATATGCTGAAATTAGCGCGCTTAGGGGTGACGGTGTTGCCGGCTATGCCTGGTTTTTATCATAATCCAAAAACAATTAATGATTTGATAGATTTTGTGGTAGCTAGAATTTTGGATCATTTGGATATAGATCAAAATATTATTTCACGCTGGGGTGATTAAACTGCAACTATCACTGGCCAACTTTAATTAAATGATTTCTATACAGCTAGTTTTTGTATCCATTCTGAGATAGCTGTTATTTCTTCAGTACATATGCTGTGCTCCATTGAAAAGGTTTCATAGTATGGGTTGAATCCTAAATTCAGAAGAGCTTTAACACTTTCCCTTCCGTGAATTTCTGGAACAACTGCATCATAGACGCCGTGGAATAACTGAATGGGCAGGTTTTGATTGGATGGAGCTATCTTGATAGATTTTGCGGTAGCAAAATAAGTGGACATAGCTAGAATACCAGCTAAACGCCTAGGGTAAGTGAGTCCGGCATGTATACCAACAGCGCCGCCTTGGGAAAAGCCAGCAATGATAATTTTTTTACTGTCAATGCCCCTTGCTACCTCTCTATCTATAAAGGCATGTATTGTATGCGCTGACTGTTTCAGTTGTTTTTCATCGATTTTTCGTTTGAGAGCCATTTCTAATATGTCATACCAAGCTGGCATCACGCAGCCACTGTTAATAGTTACCGGAATTGCTGGAGCGTGAGGAAAAATGAATCTTATGCGGTTGTTAGTTGGAAGGTGTAATTCCGGGATAATAGCCTCAAAGTCATGCCCACTTGCTCCTAGACCATGAAGCCAAATGACAGTTGAATTAGCTTTATTTTTAGGTTCAACTTCAATGTAGGGCAATAAACTCATGGGCTCAGTTTACAGTATTATTCGTGTAAAAAAGTATAATCAATTATAGGGTTTCTATAATACTAATTTTTGAGTGGAAAGATGTTGATATGGT
>JBLHWD010000097.1:0-3816 GCA_047628995.1 Saprospiraceae bacterium
CACCAGAGCCGGATAGCATAAACTTATTACTTGACCCCGGGCTTGCGTTTGGGACTGGAACTCACCCTACTACATTTTTATGCTTAAAATGGTTGGATGCAATCAAACTAAAGGGGAAGACTGTTATTGACTATGGTTGCGGCTCAGGAATACTTGCTATCGCTTCGTTGTTACTTGGAGCTAAAAACACCACTTGCATCGATATAGATCCTCAGGCCCTAACAGCAACGCTTGATAACGCCAATAGAAATGGATTGATGCCGCACCTTACTTCAGTTTATTTACCAGAAAACTCTCCAAATAATTCTGCTGACATTCTGATTGCCAATATACTAGCCGGGCCACTTATCTCCTTAGCGTCTCACTTAGCCACCTTAACTAATCCTGGTGGGTTTATTTGTCTATCAGGTATTATCAAAGATCAAGCTGAAGAGGTACAAAGAGAATTTTCAAGTTGGTTCGATTTCGACCCGCCTGTGTACCAAAAAGAATGGGTTCGTTTGACAGCAAAAAAACGGTCTTCTATAAATCTATAAAAATTGCTTACTGGGTATGCGAAGCAATAAGTATCGTTATAAAATATTAATTACCTTTTTAAGGTTAAAAAATTATAGCCTGTTCTTGTGATTTTGGAATAAACTTCTGACTGAAATAATCGACTGGTATGATATGCAGAAAATTAAATACAGTATTGACGCTGATATAGGCTTAAAGCTTTGATAAAAATAGGCTCACATACACTGAGAGGCAGGGTATTATTGGCTCCAATGGCTGGTGTTACTGATTTGCCATTCCGTAATATTTGCAGAAAACTAGGAGCGAGCCTTGCTACTTCAGAAATGATCACATCTGATATGAGCCTATGGGGGAGCAAAAAGAGCAGGCAGCGTTTAGCTCATGGTAATGAAGCATCACCAAGATCTATTCAGCTTGCTGGAAGTATCCCAGAGATTATGGCCAATGCAGCACGAGAAAATGTTAGGCAGGGCGCTGAAATCATTGATATAAACATGGGCTGTCCCGCAAAAAAAGTTCTAAAACGTGCAGCTGGATCAGCATTACTTCAAGATGAGGGTCTTGTTGCTCTGATACTAAAAGCGGTTGTTGCAGCTGTCGATGTGCCTGTCACGCTAAAAATTCGCACTGGCTGGAGCCAAGAAAATCGTAATGCTTTGAATATTGCTATAATTGCAGAGGACGCTGGAATAAAAGCATTAGCTATTCATGGTCGAACGCGCGCTTGTCGTTTTTTAGGTAACGCAGAGTATGACACTATTGCGTCTGTGGTAGAGGTCTTGTCAATACCTGTGTTTGCAAATGGCGATATCCTTACACCCCAAGATGCCAAGCAAGTATTAGATTATACTGGAGCTGCGGCAGTTATGATTGGTCGTGCTGCTCAGGGAAACCCCTGGATATTTAAACAAATCAATAGCTATATTGATCAAGGAGCCACTCCGAATGAGCCATCCAATAGTGAAGTAGTGAACGTAATTAGTTCTCATATTGAGGCAATCCATAAGCACTATGGAACGCATTTAGGAATCAGGATTGCTCGAAAGCATGTAGGCTGGTACGTTAATGCTTTGTCAGACGGCAAGGAATTTAGACGTCAATTTTTCCAACTAGAAGACCCCGAAGAACAAATAAAGAGCCTATACAAATTTTTCATGGGCACAACAATTAAATGGAACAAAGCGGCATGACCATTATTAATACAATTACGACTCAATCAGAAAATGACTCTGAGTCCACTGACGCTCATAAGCATGTATCTATACGCAAATGTGTTAAGCACGCACTAGCGGAATATTTTCATGATCTTGATGACCAAACCACCCATGATCTTTACCATTTAGTTCTCACGGAGGTCGAGGCCACACTTCTTGAGACTACGCTAATCTATACTCTGAAAAATCAAAGTAAAGCTTCTGAAATGCTAGGGTTGAACCGTGGAACTCTGCGAAAAAAACTTAAAAAATACGGCCTTTTATAATTTCCTAATTACAATAAAAATAAAATTACTAACGAGAATGCCATGAATGATTTACGTAAAATTTCACGTGTGCTTATAAGCGTATCGGATAAAACTGGGATAGTTAAATTTGCCCAATCACTGAGCGCATCAGGGGCTGAAATTCTATCTACTGGAGGAACCCATCGCTTACTTAAAGAGAATGAAGTTGATGTTCGTGAGGTCTCAGATTATACCGGATTTCCAGAAATCATGGATGGCCGCGTAAAAACACTGCATCCAAAAATTCATGGTGGAATACTTGGTCGTCGTGGCACTGATGACGAAATAATGGCCCTCCATAAAATCTTAGAAATTGATATGGTTGTAGTTAACTTATACCCCTTTGCTTCGACTGTTGCCGACCCAAGCTGTGATTTACCTACTGCTATTGAGAATATAGATATTGGCGGACCAACCATGGTTAGATCTGCAGCAAAAAATCATAAGGATGTAACGATCATTGTTGATGCTAAGGACTATGATGTAGTGCTAGAGGAGTTAAATAATGAAAATGGGTGCACATCCTACCAAACTCGTTACGACTTAATGGTAAAAGCATTTGAGCATACAGCGGCCTATGATGGGATGATAGCTAATCACTTTGGTGCTCGTAATATTGATAACAAGCAATGCAAGTTTCCCAACACATTTAACATGCAATACATGAAAAACCAAGAAATGCGCTATGGTGAAAATCCACATCAAAGTGCAGCATTTTATATTGAAAAAGACCCTGCTGAAGCGACTGTTGCAACCTCAAAACAACTGCAAGGCAAAGAGCTTTCATATAACAATATAGCTGATACAGATGCCGCCTTAGAATGCGTAAAGCAGTTTGATCAGCCTGCCTGTGTCATCGTAAAACATGCTAACCCCTGTGGTGTTGCAGTTGCAGAGAGTATCAGTGAGGCTTATGATCTGGCATTTAGCACTGATCCAGAGTCAGCTTTTGGTGGCATTATTGCTTTCAATCGAAATCTTGATAAGCAAACTGCAGAAGCTATTTGTAAGCGTCAATTTGTTGAGGTCATTATCGCGCCAAGTGTTTCTGACGATGCCAAACGTGCAATTAGCGCCAAAACTAATGTTCGACTTCTAGTATGTGGAAAATGGGAGAGGAAAAGCCCTGCTCATTTTGACTTCAAGAGAGTCAATGGCGGGCTGCTAATTCAAGACAAAGATAATATGATGATTACTCGTGAAGATTTGCGCGTGGTTAGCCAGAGAAAGCCTACCAACCTGGAGCTTGATGAGATGATTTTTGCTTGGAAAGTTGCAAAAATGGTCAAGTCTAATGCGATAGTCTATACCAAAAATAGCCGAACCATTGGTGTAGGCGCCGGCCAAACGAGCCGAATTAACTCAGCAAGAATTGCTGGAATAAAAGCAGAGCATGCGGGCCTTGAGGTCAAAGGTTCTATTATGGCCTCTGATGCATTTTTTCCCTTCAGAGATGGCATAGATACCGCTGGTAATGAGGGCATTAGTTGCGTAATTCAACCGGGCGGGTCAATTCGTGATGAAGAAATTATTGCTGCTGCCGATGAACACGGTATGGCGATGGTCTTCACTGGAATTAGACATTTCCGTCACTAAAAACACAACCTTCCCTTGAGAGAAGTATTCATGAATATTCTGATAATTGGATCAGGTGGCCGAGAACACGCCCTGGCATGGAAAATTGCACAAAATTCTGCAGTCGAAAGGGTCTATGTAGCACCAGGTAACGCTGGAACAGCACTAGAGCCAAAAGTAGAAAATTTAGCCATAGATCCGGGTAACTTTCAGAAGCTAGCTTT
>JBLHWD010000098.1:0-3798 GCA_047628995.1 Saprospiraceae bacterium
TACCTCAGAGGTTTTCAGCCAATCAGAATACAAAAAACGAGATAAACGAGGCATTTGTTCAGCATTATCAAATTGAACAGTATTATGTGCAGTTACACTGGGGAAATAATCCAACCATTTTTTTTCACAATTATAACTATAAGTCCCTGCATCTCTTAAAATATTTTTACTGTCTAACCAGAAGTCAACATGAAGTACATCACATTGGCTCGGCCTGAATTTAAAGACAGGGTAGCGTATATAGCAACGAGCCTTTGACACTTTGATGAAAGCATACCCACTCTTATCAAACAGCTTACACACAGGCTTATCAGTTAATTCCTTCGCCCCCTCCAGTTTTAATAATTTTAATGGCTGATTATGAGCCCCCTCATTTGGAGGGAAATAGTATTTCTTTAAAAAAACAGCGCTTGCCAGCTGAACTGTTGGACGATAATCTCGATATTCAGAGGAGCATAAAGGAATAATTCTTGCTCCGTCATTTGCACCTAAGTTTGGTGCATCGCCAGTCTTAGGGTCAGTGAAACAGCCAAGCCACTTTACCGCTAATTCGAGCTTTTCATATAACTGCGAAGAAAAACTAGGTTCCTCAAACCAAGTTCGGGTCAACTCAGCCATGCACAAACTATCAAGCAAAATTCTATGATAATTTACTGAATGCTGGCTAAAACCTCCATCTTCAGAAATCAGTCTATAAATTCGATTTTCTAACCAAAACAAACCTTGTTTTTTCCACTTTAGAGCTTTTTTTGAGTTGCTATTATGCTCTAAAAACACTCCACCAATAAATAAAGCTACAGCTTCACTTGTTCCGTGATTATTATCTTGAGCCATCGCGTAAAGAACTGTTGGAGAGATTCGAGCAAGGTGTTCCTCCAGTATCATGTTCACACTTTCAGATAGCGATTTGTGCTGCCTTAATAGATAACTGGCTAGACAAAGATGCATAACTCGTATCGATGCCTCCTGCCCACACTTCCAGTTTATTCCTTGATTAACAGGATTCTTTTCAGACCAGTCTGTCAGCCATCTATTCAAAGAATCCAAATATTTTCTATCTCCAGTTTTTAAATATTCAACTGAGAAATAAAGCAACCAATCTAGGCGAGATAACTCCCAAACCGATTTAATATCCCCTATTTCTAAGTCAAAGTCAGGGATTTTACTCCAGTGAAGGTGCTGAGCATCCACCGAAATTCCTGAGCTAACAGACTTATGCCATAGAGGAACCTCTAATTTTGAATACTCAATCCAGCCGTATATCTTAAGATCAAGGCTCGAAAGACTTGAGTCAGGCAATACATTGACGTCTCGAAAAAAAGGCCCTTCTACGGAAGCATTAATCTGCATATTGCGAGTTATCAATCCGAGTTTTAAGGCAACACGGTATGCAAGCACCCAAATTAAGTTATGTACACCTAATGACCACAATGTAGAGGCCTTACTTTTAGCTTGACGCAAGAATATCATCTTTGTTCGCGTAGTTGTTGGCTCACCTCAATCGTCACTTGAGCAACTTCGAAAACCTCTGAAGCACTTATAGGCGCTGGAAGTCCTTGAGAAATAGAATCTAAGAACGCCTTCGCGCAAGCTTTTTGGCCTTTATCCTGCTGCCACAAGTTCATCTTACTGAAGTTTGACCAACCAAAACCTTTCAGCTTTCTAAAGTTATCCAACTGAAGTACTTTTCCAGCCACAAAAACCTCTACTCTTTCTTTAGGGTAGGAAGCCGCACCATTTGCATAATAATGAATTGTCCCGAATGAGCCATCTGCGAAGCCCAGTATAATTGCTGCTTTGTCTTCAGTAACATCTACACCTGGAGCATCCCCCATTCGTCTTGCTTGAACAGAAGTGACTTTACTATTCGCCAAAAAACGCATTAGATCGATAAAATGACAAGCTTCTCCGATGATTCTTCCGCCACCCACATCATTCTGCTGAGTCCAATGATCTGCTGGTATAGCGCCAGCATTCATCGTCATAATAAATGACTTAGGTTCGCTAACTGTATCTAAAAGTGTTTTCATTTTTTGAATTTGTGGAGAAAATCGTCGATTAAAGCCAACCATTACTCGCGCATTTTTACCTGCTTCCAATTGGGTGTTATACGCGATCTTAACTTGTTCAAGTTGCTCTAAATCTATTGCAATAGGCTTTTCTACAAAAACATTTTTACCTTCATTTAATGCCTTTACAACAAATCCAGCATGTGAATTGTGCTGAGTAACGACAGCGACTGTATTAATTTGACTATTATTAAGTAATTTTTCTGTATCTGTAGAGGCCTTGTGAAACTCATTTTTTTTACCATGAACTAAGCTATTAAGACCGCCAGATGTACAAATTGTATGAAGCTTCGCACCTGCTTCTTTAAATGCCGGTATTAAAATTCTAGATGCAT
Organism: Saprospiraceae bacterium; assembly: GCA_047628995.1. Taxonomy (GTDB): domain Bacteria; phylum Pseudomonadota; class Gammaproteobacteria; order Pseudomonadales; family Porticoccaceae; genus Porticoccus. Next base: position 2,405 of record JBLHWD010000098.1, read on the forward strand.
AGTTACCAGCACCAATAAAACCAACTACCGGCGTACCTTCTTGGGCAACTTCGTACGGGTTCAGTTCCAGCTCATGATCGAACAGGCTCTTTGAAGGAGTAGAGTAATTCAAAATTATTCCAAGCGCAGATTTATCATTAGTTAATGCCTCATACCCCTCAAGCGCATTATCAAAGGAATAGCGATGTGATATTAGCGGCTTAACATTTAGTTTACCTCTGGCAATCATATCCAATATCGCTTCGAAGTTACGCTGTTCAGTCCATCTTACAAAACCAATAGGATAATCATTCCCGTTTTCTTCATAGTCAGTTTCATACCGGCCAGGGCCATAAGAACAAGAAACCTGAAAACTTAACTCTTTTTCATAGAACTCTGCTCGACTCAAATCTAAGCCAACCACGCCTACGAGAATTATGCGTCCACGCTTACGCGACATATTTGCAGCTTGTGAGACGGGGTCATTTGAAGGCGTAGATGCAGTAATGATAACACCGTCAACGCCCTTACCTCGACTAAAGGCCATTCCAACACTGACCGGATCTTCACCGCTTCCAGGGTTACATACCTCAGCACCAAACTCTCTTGCCAAGTCTAATTTGTTTTGATCATAATCAACAGCGAGAACTCTGCAGCCATTTGCAACAAGAAGCTGAACCGTCATTAACCCAATTAGGCCTACGCCAGTTACAACAAAGCACTCACCTAACGTAGGATTTGCCAAACGGATGCCTTGTAAGCCGATCGACCCTAAAACGGTGAAAGCAGCTTCTTCATCACTGACATTGCAAGGAATCTTTGCACATAAATTCTTTGGAACTCGAACCACATCAGAATGAGGTCCATTAGAAACAACTCTATCGCCGGTTACATACCCCTCAACACCATTTCCAATTCCAGACACAAGACCAACATTACAATAACCAAGCGGCAACGGTTGATCCAACTTACTCTTAACAGCGTCAAGTGTAGTGATCAAGCCATCTGTTTTAACCTTATCCAAAACCATTTTGACTTTATCTGGCTGCTTTCTAGCTTTTTGTAAGAAATTTGCCTGCCCAAACTCTACTAACATCCGTTCAGTACCTGCAGAGATAAGGCTAGCAGTAGAATGAATCAATAAATGGCCTGGCTTTTCTTGAGGAGAAGGGGCTGTAATGAGAGTGGTTTCACCACTCCCCATATTCTGAAGAATTTGTTTCATATTAGTTTAACTTAAGTTACCACATCAATATTTGAGTCTAAATAATGTAAAGGCAATCAGAACCTGATAATCCTTTATATCAGCTTTACCGCTGTTTAATTTTCTTAGCCGGCACTCCGGCGTAGATATTAAAAGCGGGCACATCTTTTGTAACAACACTTCCCGCAGCAACTATTGCCCCTTCCCCAAT
>JBLHWD010000099.1:0-3794 GCA_047628995.1 Saprospiraceae bacterium
TAAACGCCTCTTCATCAATCCAGGCCAGAACTCGACCACCAAACAGTGTTCCGTTAGAATTTAAGTCTCTAGCGCTGATCATTTTTCTAGTTCGAAAAAGCATTGTGGGACCTCGGTAATCGCTTATTAATGTTCTCAAATTATAGCCAAATCAAAACTTATTATTCAATAATAACTACTTTACACATTCTTGATGCAATAAATAGTTATTTTATTACAGGCTAAGCCATACTATCATGAACAAATAAACCAACCTTGGCTGCTTGTTTAAACATTAAGGTAAGCTAAACATACGTCACCATTTTCCCGATAGGCTAACTTACCAGAACACATTAAGAGTTGGCTCTGATCAGATCACATAATGAAAAATTAAAATGATTATGAAAAAATCGATACGTTTTCCACTAATTTTAAGCTTAATAGTTATCCTTTGGATGCTTAGTGGAATTTTCTCTAGCGTGGAGGACCCTAGTAAGTCGAATTTATCAGACTTAAAGAAAGAAATGACTGTGGAAACTACAGAAAGCACTTCAAAAGAAATCGCAGATAAAATTATCATACAAGGCGCAATAGAGCCACTAAGAAAAATAAAGATCAGGTCCCATACCGCAGCGCATATACTAGAAATTATTAGGAAAAAAGGGTCATATGTTAATGATGGCGATACACTTTTTAGATTAGCCACAGCTGATCGGTCTGCTCAATTTTTCAGTGCCAAAGCCAAATTAAAGAGCAGTCAAATAAAAATATCCCAGCTGGAGATGTTGATGCCCAATAATTCTTCTATTGAGAGCAAGCTTCAAACAGCTACAAATGAATTGAAAAGTGCCGAGATAGGGCTTAATAATTTGGCATTGGCGCGTGGCATCATCTTAATCAAAGCTCCATTTAGCGGGGTGTTAGAAGATCGCTACATAGAAGTCGGGAGTCATGTCGAAAAAGGGGACGACCTTGCTTTAATTTTAGATGAATCAGCAGTAAAGGCTGTAGGGTATGTTTCACAGCAAAGTGCTGGAAAACTACTTCTTGGCCAACAAGTAGAAATTTACTTGCTGGATGGACAAAGGGCCGAGGGTCAACTCACCTATCTTGCTAGCTCTGGCGATGATAAAACACATAGCTTTAAAGTAGAAGTTCAACTGGACAATCATGACAATGCCATTAAATCTGGTAGTAGCGCCAAAATGCACATCACCACAGGCTATATAAACGCTCACTTCTTGTCTCCAGCAACTCTTTCCTTGGATATCGAAGGCAATATAGGCGTGAAGTCAGTTACTGACAAAGGGTTAGTTGCCTTTTACTCTATCCAGATTTTGCGCACAGAAAAAAAAGGGGTTTGGGTAACCGGCCTGCCTCATGAGATCCGAATTATCACACAAGGACATGGGTTTGTTAACGAAGGGGAGTCCGTGAAAGAGACTCCCTCATCTTGAGCTTATTACTTTAATGAAAATCATTGATCTAGCATTCTCGCGAGTCAGAACGGTCCTTCTTGGATTTCTTTTTGTCTTAATTTTTGGTGCCACTGCCTACCAAAATATACCAAAAGAAGCTGAACCAGATATCGCCATTCCGTTCATCTATGTATCTATGAGGCATGAAGGAATCTCACCAGAAGATGCCGAACGATTGCTCGTCAAACCTATGGAGAAACAACTCCAATCTATAGCTGGGTTAAAGGAAATGAGGAGCACCTCTGGAGAAGGTTATGCCTCGGTGCAACTCGAATTCAACGCAGGTTTTGATAACAAAAAAGCTAAATCAGATGTCAGAGAAAAAGTTGACTCAGCAAAAACGAAGCTTCCAGTAGATACAGATGAACCAGATGTCATAGAAATAAACGTAGCTTTGTTCCCTGTGCTAACTATCTCTTTATCAGGCCCTGTACCTGAAACTACTTTGGTGGGTATCGCTCGATCTTTACAAGATCGCATCGAATCATTACCAGGCGTCCTGGAGGCCAGTATTGGCGGCGATCGAGAAGCAATTCTCGAAATTATAGTAGATCCAGTAGTTATGGAAACATACCAAGTTAAGTACGAAGAGCTCTTTTCTTTTATCCGAAATAACAACCTTTTAGTTGCAGCCGGTGCACTGGACTCTGGAGCGGGCAGACTTGTACTTAAGGTTCCAGGTGTTATTGAAAATTTAGACGACGCATTAAATATGCCTGTTAAAGTAGATGGTAGCCGTGTTGTTACATTCGGCCAAGTTGCAAGCGTGCGAAGAAGTTACAAGGATCCAGAGAGCTTTGCTCGAGTTGGAGGACGGAGTGCTGTAACCCTAGAAGTTAAAAAAAGAGTTGGGGCTAACATCATTGAAACAATAAATGATGTTAGAGAACTTGTTGAAGCTGAACGTTTTTTGCTGCCTGCTTCGCTAGAAATACAGTACATGCAGGATAAGTCCACCAAGATAAAACGTATGTTGAATGACCTTCAAAATAATATACTGTCAGCAATCATTCTTGTCATCATTGTCATGATTGCTGCTTTAGGACTACGCTCTGCTTTTCTTGTTGGCCTTGCAATACCGGGCTCTTTTCTTGCAACAATACTTGCTTTGAACACACTCGACTACACGCTTAACATTGTAGTTTTATTTAGCCTTATTCTTGTAGTTGGCATGCTGGTTGATGGCGCTATTATTGTGGTTGAATTGGCTGACAGACGCATGCATAAAGGAATGGCCCCACGAGAAGCCTATCTTTCTGCGGCCAAACGAATGGCTTGGCCAATAACTACCTCTGCAATCACCACTCTAGCAGTCTTTACGCCGCTGCTTTTTTGGCCTGGTATGGTTGGAGAGTTTATGAAATTTCTCCCCATCACAGTAATTATTGCTTTAGTTGCATCACTGTCTATGGCGTTAATTTTTATTCCTATCTTAGGAGCAGCTCTCAATCGAAATAATAACGCCTCAAATGAAGTAGTGAGCGGGCCCTTCACAGAAAAATACATCCGACTATTACGAAAGTTACTACTAACGCCAGGAAAAACTTTAGGAGTTTCTATCGCAACGATGGCAAGTGTTTTTATTTTATACGGATTCTTCAGCAAGGGTCTTGAGTTCTTTCCTAGTATTGAGCCCGAGTTTGGCTTGGTTCAAATTCAGGCTCGAGGTGATCTCTCAATATATGAAAAAGATCAAATCGTCAGAACTGTAGAAAGTCGAATAGAGGACATGCAGGAACTGAAATCAATATATGCGCGATCATTCAATAAAGAAAACAGGAAAAATATTGCAGCAGATGTCATTGGTATTATTCAGCTAGAATTTATCGACTGGAATACAAGAAAACCCGCTGTAGAAATTTTTAACGAAATGCGAGCCCTGACTTCAGACATTCCAGGCATTAAACTTGAGTTCCGTAAATCCAAAGACGGTCCATCTTCGGAGAAGCCAATACATCTTGAATTTAGCTCTTACGACTTTTCTAGAGTCAAACCTGCTGTGCTTAAAATTCGTGAAATCATGGTATCTCAAGGTGGCTATATAGATATTGAAGACAACCTGCCCTTACCAGGGATTGAATGGCAAATTCAAGTTGATAGGGCTTTAGCTGCTCGTTACGGGGCGGATATAGCAATGCTTGGTCAATCAATAAAAATGATCACGGCAGGGATTAAAGTGACAGATTATCGTCCAGATGATAATGATGATGAGGTGGATGTCATGGTAAGGTTTCCTGCAAATAACCGACATTTGAGCCAGTTAGACCAGTTGCGTATTTCCACTGCAACCGGAATGATACCCATTAGAAATTTTGTAACCATAAAACCTGCCCAAAA
>JBLHWD010000100.1:0-3776 GCA_047628995.1 Saprospiraceae bacterium
CTTCCCAACTGTAGAGCTGGAGCTCGAGGGGCTTAATGGATCAAAGCCAACATCAAGCATTTTAATCGTGGCGCCTCTTTCCGATCCAAGTGACACTATAAATACATTCTTTACACAAGATAGCATCAATTACTCAGATAATCGTACAACTGTAAACGTTGGCGTTGGGTATCGTCGTCTTGAGTTAGACAAAAAATTAATGTTGGGAATAAATGCTTTTTATGACCATGAGTTTCCATACAATCATCAGCGCACCAGTTTGGGCTTTGAAGCCAGGTCTACGGTGGGAGAAATTAATGCTAACTTTTACGAAAGCCTAACAGAATGGAGGTCAGGCCGTGACGGTCTACATGAGAGGGCTTTGGACGGTCGTGATATTGAAATTGGGATTCCTTTACCCTACATGAATTGGGCATATTTCTTCGCCAAGGCATTTACATGGGACAGCGAACTAGCTGGTACCAAGGATATATCTGGAACAGACCTGTCAATTCGTGCAACACCCCCGGGTCTGCGAGGACTAGAGATTGAATTCGGCAGAAAAAACTATAGCGACACTTCGAGCAATGCTGAACGTGATGCAAATTTCTTCAAAATCTCCATGAACCTAACAGAGTGGTTCAAAAAACCTCAAAAGAGTGGGCCGCTAATAAGTGACTACGCATATCAACTTGGAGATATGGAAGAAAGGCGCTACGAAAAAGTCCGTCGTGAAAATAAGATATATAAACAAATGAAAAACAAGTCAGGGCAAAAAGTTTTAGTTTCTGGCTTTTGATAATGATATCAATTAATTTTTTAGAAAAAGTTGTTTAGCAGACTTTTAAGGACAAAAAAAATGAAAAATAAATTTAATGCGATAATTTTAATGCTGCCTTTGATGCTAGCATCTTCATTTTCTCTAGGTCAGAACTTTAACGGCCCATGTGAAAAAACCACCGCCACTGGAGACATAATCAAGGTATCCGCTGCGTCAGGATCTGGAAGTAATGAAGTATTCAGAGGCTCTGCGGACAACTCTACAACTGGTGATGCGTGCTCTGAGATTCCAGATGCCTATCGAGTTAAGGTCTTCAAGTTTGGCTTATGTTCAGCTAACCCTTTCACAAGCAATGACTTTTCAACTTGTTCATTCTTTTTAGAAAATGATAACGGCGTGTCTAGCACTATCGAGGGAGCTCTGGGAACTAAAGCAGCCTTGCCTATTACCAGCCAGGTAGCTCCAGGAGAATACGATTATATTCTGCTAATCCTAAGCAATAGCTTTGATATCAAGCATACGCAATCATATGGCTCGACTGTTTACTCAAACCCTAATGGCAGCGGTGAAACTTCTGGCACTACATGCTGGTCTGTTGCGCACACTACTGCTTTTGGTAATTTTGGTAGCGCTTATGACAGCAAAGGTACTTCATCTGATGGTGGAGTCGAGTGCGGTGATGCTGGCAATGCTGTTCCAGCGTTTACCACAGAAATATTCGATACAATGGGCGATTCAGAGGACACGGAAGCCTTTGTGCATACATCTCCTTCTTCCATGAGCGTAGGTGGGAATGCTATGTGGGTAAAGCTGCTTCAGGATGATAATGCAACAACTGCCACGTCATACACTAATGCGAAAAGAATGTTGGTCTCTATTAATACAGCAGCGACAAAAGTGGTCACATCTTCGAGCTCATTAGACATCAAGCTTAAACTAACAGATGCGGTTTCTATCGACTCATCATATACTGACAGCAAGACTTATATTGTCAAACTAGGAGCTGATCCTATTCAGGTAGATGTAGTTATTACCAACTAGTAGTCATTGCTTAATCTGGTTAAATAATGACATTGATGAATCATGGTGATTTCAGCTGTCGAAAATCTTTAATCAGATTAAGTTTTTTACATTGTTGACACTACAATGCAGCGAAAGATAACACAGAGTTTAGTAGGGTCAAAAACAACAAAGATCCTTGTTGTTTTTGACTTTAATGTAGAAGAAATTGTCAAGACGCCAACCTCATTCCAGATTCAATTCAAATTAACAAACGCTATCTCTGCTGACATCCCGCAGTTTCGTTCATTCAATTCCTGGCAATGAATGAGTCAACATGAATTGCTACTTACCAAGGGAGTTCTTTTCCACTCCAGTCCCAAAACCGCCCACTTAGCTTTGGGGTGAGGCCTTCTATTACTTCAATTAGCAAACTGGCTGTATGGCTAGCAGTAAAAAGCTTACCGTCAGGCACATTAGCCTGGTATGGCTTTGATAATTGCGTATCAGTTGTCCCTGGATGCAAAGCTGCTATGCAACAATTTGGTACTTTTAATCGCCATTCTAACGCCAATGTTTTTAATGCCATATTCAGCGCAGCTTTTGATGCCCTGTAACTATACCAACCCCCAAGTCGGTTATCTTCTATACTCCCAACTTTTGCAGAAATAACAGCAAAAATAGTTGGGGATGGGGCTAACAATGATCGAGAGAAATGTTTAGCTATTAATAAAGATGGGAGTGTATTTATGCGGAAACTATTCATAAAAAAATCTGGCTCAATGCTACGAATAGTTTTTTCTGGTCCATATTCTTTTGTGTGAAGCATGCCCACACAGTTAATAAGTAGATCTACCTTATCTATTTTTGATGCAAGCTCCTTAAAGCCTTCTTCGCATGTTACATCAAGCTGATGCCACTTAACGCTGTCATGTGACAGTGATGGTCGCACCCTATTGTAAGTAGCATGTATCTCAGAAGCATCACCTCTGACTAGCAAGGCATTCAATAGTCCTATTCCTATACCACCATTTCCGCCGATAAGAAGAACTTTCATTCATCGACCCCGCTGCATACATCGCAGTCATAAAGACGGCTGTATCGTCGCGCTGCCCAAATTTTGTAAATATAATTCACCAAAAGGCTAAAAAATGGCCATAATAACGGTTTAAAGATCCAACCCCAATGCGTATGTGACCAAGCTTTAACTGTAGCTGGAGCGCCTTTAAGCCAATTTCCATCTGCTGTCATTAAGTGCAGTACCTTTAACATATCCACTTTTGAAGGCACGAGAAGTTCAAGGCTGCATTCATGTATATCAACAAAGGATAAGCCGCCATTATTTAAGCGCCTTAATAAGTCGATTTCTTTAGTGCACATAGGACATAAGCCATCAAAATACAGAGTATCTTGAGAATTTTTTTTGTTAAAAAAATTTGTCATAACACGCTCTTTATTTTAGGATTGTGACGTTAAAAATAACAACATAATGGTCTGGGTTGAAAAGCCCATCTATCTGGTAATTTCTATCTAATGCTGATTTTTATTTTTTGTAAGGTTTTTTTAAATTACACTCAGCTCATATTAATAGACTAGAATCATGATATAAAGAGGCCTTTAAAAAATTACCTGCCAATAATTGTCAGTATACTGAAATTTGGCAGCAAACTAAATAATGGAGGCGCTCTTAGTGGTCAGAGCTATGGACAGTACAGCCCCACGAATAAAAACTAAATCTGTAGGTATTATTGGTGCAGGGATTTCAGGGCTTTCTTGCGCCAAGACTCTCGCGCAAGCAGGATATATTGTTGAGTTATTTGACAAAGGTCGCAACCTGTCTGGACGAATGGCTACCAGAAGAAATGACTGCTCAGAATTCGATCATGGAGCACAATATTTTACTGCAATGCATCCTGAATTCAAAAAAGAGGTGGCCAGATGGATTAATGCCGGTGTTGCGCAGCTATGGACTCCAGATATATCTGTTTTTGGTGATGAAGAATCCTCCAAAACTACT
>JBLHWD010000101.1:0-3668 GCA_047628995.1 Saprospiraceae bacterium
CGTTTAGACAGAATTTTTTGTCTAGAAAAAACATCAACGTGATGGTAGTGAACAGCATGTAATACTGCGGCAGTTGGAGATGGCACCCATGCTGTATTGGCCCCTGCCATTGGATGGTTAATTTTCTGTTGCATCATATCAGCCATATTTTCTGGAATCGCCCACATCCCTTTGCCTATTTGAGCCTTGCCTGGAAGGCCACAGGCTATCCCTACATCGACATTTTGATCCTCATAGGCCAGTATCCATGGCATAGACTTAAGTTGTGCTTTTGGAGCAAAAGGACCAGCCTCCATGCTTGTATGTATTTCATCTCCGGTTCTATCCAAGAAACCTGTGTTGATAAATACAACACGGTCACGAACAGAGCGAATGCATTCTTTAAGGTTTACGGACGTTCGCCGCTCTTCATCCATGATTCCAACCTTGATCGTATTGCGATTAAGGGACAAGGCGTCTTCAACTGCATCAAAAAGATCATTTGTAAATTTAACCTCTTCAGGACCATGCATTTTAGGCTTAACAATATAAATACTCCCGGCCTTGCTGTTGCGAAGACCACCTTTGCGCACTGTGTCATGGATAGCAATTAGAGAAGTTATTACAGCATCCATTATTCCCTCAGGGACCTCATTGTCTTTTGAGTCCAAAATAGCCGGATTAGTCATTAAGTGCCCAACATTACGCGCAAAGAGCAGGCTGCGTCCAGGGAGCGAAAAAGAATGTCCCGTAGGGCTTATATAGTCACGATCAGGGTTCATTTTTCTAACAAATGTCTTTCCATTTTTGACTATTGTTTCCTCGAGATCGCCCCTCATTAACCCCAACCAATTACAATAAGCCAAAGCCTTATCTTCAGCATCAACAGCAGCAACTGAATCTTCGAAATCCATAATTGTAGTTAAAGCTGATTCCATAAGGATATCTTTGACTCCAGCAAGGTCTGATTTACCTATTTCTGTCTCTTTATCTACTTGAATTTCAAAATGTAAACTATTGTTTTTAAACAAAATTGTATTTGGTTTTTCTAGCTCTCCAGCATAACCAGTGAACTGTGAAGAATCTAAAAGACTGGTAGTTACCCCTTTGTCTAATTCAACCACAAGGCTTCCATTGTCAATATAATATCTTTTAGCATTAGCATGCGAACCATCAACGAGCGGAATTGATTTATCTAAAAAATCTTTACCATATTTAATAACCTTAGCGCCGCGCGATGGGTTATATTTATTTGTTTTGCGTGTATCACTTTCATTCGCAATTACATCAGTCCCATATAATGAGTCATAGAGACTGCCCCATCTCGCATTAGCGGCATTTAATGCAAAACGTGCATTCATAATAGGGACAACTAGCTGCGGCCCTGCTTGAGAGCTAATTTCTTTATCTACATTCTCAGTGGTTATATCAAAATCTGCGCCTATAGGAAGCAAATAGTCTATCTTCTCAAGGAATTTTTTATAGGCAGAAAAGTTAAATTTATGACTAAAATTTTGCTGATGCCAGCTATCTATTTGTTGTTGCAAAAAATTTCGCTTAACTAACATAAGTTTATTTGATGGAGAGAATCTATTGATAATATCGGAAAAGGACTGCCAAAAGGCACCCTCATCAATAGATGTCCCAGGAATAATATCGTTGTTAACTAGCTTGTAAATCGAACTTGCGACCTTTAAGCCGCATACTTCAATTCGCTCTGTCATGATTGACCCTATAAATTAAAAATTGTGAGAATAGACCTAATTGTATGGAAATACACAGACATTAATCAATTTAACTGACTGTATTTTCGTTATTTGTTATGCGAATAGACCACAGATGATGATCGTTCTAGATAGCGAGCTAATCTAGGTCTCTGGCAACGTCTGCTATCAACCTTCTCATCCATTGGTGCGCTGGATTATGCTGCAACAAAGGACTCCAGGCCATTTTTAGCTCTATTTCAGGAATAGAGAATGGTGGCTCAAGAATTATCACATTAGGGTTATCCTTGAGTAATACAGCTGCTTTGGTGGGCAGAGTTACAATGAGGTCACGTAACTCAGCTAAGCGCATTGCAGCCTGATAATGCCTCGTAAACAACCGTATTCGCCTCTGTTTTCCTATACTAGAAAGCGCTTCATCGACCCATCCAAGTGTTTTTGTCGCTCCTGGCTCCATACCCACGCCAATACCCATGCCTGTTTTATTTACCCAAACATGCCCTGACTCTAGGTAGCTTTCCAAATTAAAATTATTAGCTATTGGGTTATGGTGACTCAAAAGACATGAAAATGTATCTCGCCAGATTGTCATTTGATGAAATGACTGAGGTAAACTATCAAATCTATTAATAACAAGGTCTACCGTTCCCTGCTCCACATCTTGATAACTAATATCACTAGGGGTAAGCACATCAAGGGTTATATTTGGGGCTTCGGATCGCAGTCTTCGCATTAAATGTGGCAACAAAGTAGACTCTGTGTAGTCGCTAACTGATATTCGAAATACTCTGTCGGCAAGGCTTGCATCAAACAGCTCGCTTGGCTCTATAGCCTTTTCGATCGATGCAAGTACGTTTCGCACTAATGATTGGAGCTGCTCTGCTCTTTCTGTTGGTTTCATTCCGTCGCTTGTTCTCACTAACAGCGGGTCCCCGAAAAGATCTCTCAGCCTTCTAAGCCCGTTACTCATGGCTGGCTGGCTAATACCCAGGCTTTCAGCTGCTCTAGTTACATTCCTCTCTTTGAGCAATACATCCAGAAATACAAGCAGATTTAAATCCATATTTCGCAAACTAGTCATAGTCATCTGTATTCACACCGAAAATACTGAGAATAGAGTGTATAGGGTATATAAATAATGGGTCGATAGCTATAATTCATTGGGTAGATTTAACTTTATAATTTTCAAAATACCAAGGACCAGAAATGTCAAACTATACAAAAGATATCGATGCCGTTGCATCTTTAAAAAAAGATAACGGTACTGGATGGAAATCTATTAATCCAGAGTCAGTAGCAAGAATGCGCACTCAAAACCAATTCAAAAATGGATTGGACATTGCAAAATATACAGCGGACCTAATGCGTAAAGATATGGCTGCATATGATGCAGATCCTTCAAAATACACCCAATCACTCGGTTGCTGGCATGGTTTTATTGGTCAACAAAAAATGATTTCCATTAAAAAACACTTTAATGGTAATACAGACCGTCGATATTTGTATCTATCTGGATGGATGGTTGCTGCACTCCGCTCAGAGTTTGGACCTCTTCCTGATCAGTCCATGCACGAAAAAACATCAGTAGCTAGCTTAATTTCTGAACTTTACACATTTTTGCGTCAAGCTGATGCGCGTGAACTCGGCGGACTTTTTCGTCAACTAGATACTGCTCGTGATGCTGGCAACTCAAGTGAAGCCAAAGACCTACAAAAGCAAATTGACGCACACAGAACACATGTTGTTCCTATTGTTGCCGATATTGATGCTGGGTTCGGAAATGCTGAAGCTACATATCTCATGGCAAAGCAAATGATAGAAGCGGGAGCTTGTTGCATTCAAATTGAAAATCAGGTTTCTGATGAAAAACAATGCGGACACCAAGATGGCAAAGTAACTGTTCCACATGAAGACTTCTTGGCTAAAATCCGTGCTGTACGCTATGCATTTTTGGAGCTAGGCGTA
>JBLHWD010000102.1:0-3620 GCA_047628995.1 Saprospiraceae bacterium
ATTGTGGCCAGCAGGGCTACAGCGAGAGAAATACGAACCCCTAAAGCATAAAGTGTTCTCTTTCTGGTGTTTCCAAGATCTTTCATTAAAAAGACTAAGGCGCTACTAAGACTCACAATAACACCTATAAACAATAAGACTATAATAACCTTAAGCATGAAAATTCCTTTTGGTGTGTGAAAATAGTTTATGAAAACAATTATATATTGTCGCGTTTAAATTCTAAAATATACAGACTAGTAATAAAAAAAGTGACCAAAGGATTATAAGCTGATGCTTAAAGCTGACAAAAAAATAAAAACTCGTTTTCAATGGCAATTTAATTGGAAAATACTTCTGTTTGTTGCATTTTTCTTGCCAGTAACTATAAGTCTAGCATTCTGGCAAGTCGATAGGGGTAATGAAAAGCGCGGGTTATTGGAGACTTATAAGCAGCGAGCTGAAGCTGCACCAGTTGATTTTTCAGTTGGGTATAAAGGCTATTCTAACCAAGGTGTTGAAGTTGACCATTTGGATTATCTGAGGGTGCAGATTAAAGGACAGTACGATGAGAGCTCTACGCTATTATTGGATAATCGTGTGCGTAAGGGTCGCCCAGGATACGAGGTCGTTAGTCCATTTAAAACAACAGAAGGGAGGTGGATGCTAGTTAACCGTGGCTGGATTCCAGCCAGCCTAGATCGTAAGGTGCTCCCAGAATTACGACATGTCTCGGGCAGCACAAACTTGATTGGCTACCTATACCGTTCTCCTGGAAAACAAATTATGTTGGGGGAAGACCCGTGGGTAAAGGGAGAAAGTCGTATAGTTGTACAAAGCGTAGAGCCTGAAATTATTTCCAGTAAACTTGGAAAAAAATTTCATGGACACACTCTTAGACTAGATGCAAAAGAACCGGGCGCTCTTATGACAGGCTGGTTTGTCGTGAATGTTCAGCCAAGTAAGCACACAGGCTATGTTTTTCAATGGTCAGCTTTGGCGTTGGCTTTGATAATTCTGGCCATTTTTGCTAATTCAAATCTTGGGCTTGTCATAAGCTCTAGACGTAAATAATTATTATTATTATTCAGGTGGGGTAGATATGAGCTCGCAAAGAAGTACAAAAAAACAGTGGCAAGTTTGGCTTATGATACTAATGCTGGGCGGCGTTATAACTGCAGGGTTTTTGATATATCCGAAGACGGAAGATCAGCGGAATAGGTTGTTAGCCAAATTAGGTACAACAAATCATGGAGAATTTGTACTACCCCCAGTGCCTATGACAGATTTAGGCTTGCAAGACGTTGCAGGCGAGGCTTGGGTTTTAGCAGAAAAAAAGAATAGATGGAGGATCATTGTTGCGGGTGATGGCGAATGTCTCGGTCGTTGCAGGGAATTAGTTCATCTAACGCGACAAGTCCATATTAGTCTAGGAAAGTACAGTCGTCGGTTTAGCCGTTTATATCTTGCCTTAGATCAGGAGCTCACCGAAGAGTTTTCTGCATATTTGAAATTAAATCATCCGTTTTTAAAAGTGGTAAATGGGAGAGAAAAAGAATTTAAGGTGCTGTTAGAAAAAACCAACACTCCTTTTCAGACTGAAATCCCAGAGTCGATGAGAGCATACTTGGTCGACCAGCAAGGACTTATAATGATGTCGTACAGCATAAAAAGTAAAGGAACTGACATCATAGAAGATATTAAACATCTAATGAAATATTCTGCTCAGTAGGTCGTATATGTTGCCTGAATATTTATAAGAATTTTGATGAAACGAGAATATAATATTGGTGACAACTTATTATAGATGCGGTGCTTGTAAGCCAGGATTTTATGTAGCTTGTGTCGCTACAGCTCTTTCTGTTTTGGTTGTAATACTCAGCGTTTATACCCGCTTTACAGATGGTGGCTTCGACTGTTCTGAGTGGCTTGATTGCAATAATGGATTTTTCACTATAACCAAACAAAGTAGTGCTTTTGTTCACTATGTTAGTGCAGAGGGATGGGCAGAATTAGCACAACAGCTATCATTATTTTTGCTGCTATGCCTAGTCATTTGGTTGACTGTCAGTTCATGGAATCCCCGAAAAAATGGTAATTGCTCACTAAAACTCCCGGTTTTTATTTTGTTTTTAGTTTTATGGCAATTAATGTTCGGTATGTGGTTTATTAATTTGGTTTTGTGGCCACTAATAGCACTAATTAATTTTTTGAGTGGCATTCTCATATGTGCATTACTTTGGTTGCTAGCCTTAAGGCTGGATGGTAAATATTGGGAAGTTTCAAAAAAAAATATTTACAAACTAGGCCAAATTAAGCCATGGGTAATATTAGCTATTATAATAATCCTGGTAGAGATTGCTTTGGGTGGCTGGACAAGGGTAAAATTTGCCGCCTTTGCATGCCCAGACTTTCCATTTTGTCAAAATAAATGGTGGCCTGAAATGAGTTTAAAGCGGGGGTTTGATTTAATTCAGCCGTTTGGAATTGAGGCTTTAGAAAGCAAATCTCGCGTGGCGATAAACGTTATTCATAGAGTAGGAGCATTAATCACAACAATTTATTTGTTGGGTTTAGCAGCTTTCTTGCTAACAGTACGCGATCATCGAGTGCAGCGTACTGGCATGATTTTATGCATTGTTTTGATTGGGCAACTAGCTTTTGTTATTAGCGCAGGCTATGTGCGTGATTCAGCTTTTTCTTCAATCATGCACAATTTTGGCAGCATACTGATATTATTGGTATTGGTGAGTCTTGCAAGCAGAGTAGTTTCTGCTAAACAAAAATAAAATTAATTTGAGGTTTGGGGTAATGACAACAGGTGCACCTGAGTTAGAAAAAGCTAGCTTGAATGATTATCTGGAGCTGACCAAGCCAAGAGTTGTGGCGCTCATGATTCTAACATCATGCATCGGCATGCTTCTTTCGGTGCCTGGTATGGTTCCTCTGAACACTCTTGTTCTAGGTAACATTGGCATTGCTTTTTGTGCTGGCGCTGCTGCTGTTATTAACCATGTTGTAGATCGAAAAATTGATATTAAAATGGCCAGAACATTAAACCGTCCTGTTGCCAGAGGCAGAGTGCAGCCTTACCAAGCGTTGCTTTTTTCTGCAATTTTAGGTGTGGCTGGAATGGCTATTTTACTAGTCTTCATCAATGCCCTGACAGCCTGGCTGACTTTAGCCTCATTATTTGGATATGCAGTCGTCTACACCTCTTATCTTAAGCGGGCCACCCCTCAAAATATAGTCATAGGGGGCTTAGCTGGAGCTGTTCCACCATTGTTGGGCTGGACTGCCGTAACAGGAGAGATTCATGGCCATGCGCTGCTTTTGGTGCTAATTATTTTTTCTTGGACCCCGCCTCATTTTTGGGCTTTAGCTGTTCATCGTAAAGATGAATACGCTAAGGCAGAGATTCCTATGTTGCCAGTAACCCATGGGGAAAAGTATACCAAACTAAACATTTTGCTTTATACCATCATTATGATATTAGTTACCCTGCTCCCCTTCGCAACAGGAATGAGTGGGTGGCTTTATTTGTCTGGGGCATTAGTTTTAGGCGCCGGTTCTTTATATTGGGCTATAGTGATGATGATCGGAAAACAGCCAGATGCAGGGATGGACACATTCAGGTACTC
>JBLHWD010000103.1:0-3555 GCA_047628995.1 Saprospiraceae bacterium
GTAATATGTTCATCAACAATAAAAGCGAGATCTCTTCTTACTTCTGGAAATTTACTCACCCCAGAAAACTGAGGAAGTTCGTCCTTTAGGATAGCCTGAAGCTGCAACTCAAATACAAAAATAGGCTGTGAAAGATCAAGGTTCTTTTGAATTGTCGGATGTATTTGCCCTAGCCAGCCAATCAATTGACCATTACGCATGATTTTCGCACTTTGGCCCGAATGAAGACAAGGGTGGCTGTCTTTGACGAACTCAAACTGCCTTGAGCTCCAGAGTATATTTAACACTGACTGCACATCGCCTTTTAGATCAAAGAAATCCACTAACTCTTTCTTTTCATGGCAATTATCCGGCATGCGTGACCCAGTGATGACCCCAGAAATCATTGACTCCTGGACCAGACCGTTTTTTCCAGGAGAAAAAATAAGGCCCGTTTCGAACAAACGAACTCTCTCCTGTTGTCGATTCAAGTTATAACGAACTGCAGGTAGCAAGCCAGACCATAGTGTTGTCCTCATTACAGACATATCGCTGGAAATAGGATTAACTAAAGGCACTACCTCGGTCGTCGGCATGAGGATAGACTGGACCTCAGGATCAACAAAACTGTATGTTATACACTCGAAATAGCCGCGAGCTATTAATTGATTTCTTAATTGCGGTAGTTGACGTAAATTTTCAGTCGGGCTTGTTATAGATAGCTGGGTCGAAGGTATTGCCGTTGGCAAGTTTTCATAGCCATATATTCTTGCTACTTCTTCTATTAAATCAGCCTCGATAGAAAGATCAAAGCGCCAGCTTGGGGGGCTACATCGCCAACCAACTCCAGGAAATTTAATAACCCCTAAACCAAGCCTGCCAAGTATATCTTCAATATTTTCGCCTTTTAAAGATAGCCCTAATTGCTGTTCAAGCTTGGCATGTCTTAAGACAATTGGAGCGACACTAGGCTGCTTAATTTGACTCTCAACAATAGAAATTGGTCCAGCCTCGCCCCCGCAAATTTCTAACAGCAAGACTGTAGCTCGCTCAATAGCAATTTCTTGGAGCTCAGGATCAACCCCTCTTTCAAACCTATGGGAAGCATCTGTATGCTTACCATATGAGCGAGGACGACCAGATATAGCGATTGGGCTGAAATATGCACTTTCTAAAAAAATGTCGCGAGTATCGGAGGAAACAGATGAGTCCTTGCTACCCATAATTCCTGCTATCGCTATAACTTTAGCTTCATCACAAACAACCAGAGTATCTGCTGTTAACATAGCATCTGAGCCATCGAGTAGCTTCAGCCCTTCTCCTTCCTTGGCCATGCGTATGACGATTCCTCCGCAAAGCTTTTTCAAATCAAAAGCATGCATGGGCTGACCCAGCTCAAGCATCACGTAATTTGTAACATCAACAACTATATCTGTAGCCCGCAGGCCAGAGCGCCTTAATTTTTCTTGAAGCCAAAGCGGCGAATCTAGTGTCGTATTTACATTTTTTATTACCCTTCCAATATATCGAGGGCACGCTGTATCTGCTTCTATTTGAATATTTAAGGCATCAGTAATGCTAGCTTTAACAGATGGAAAGCTAGGCTCGGAAAAAGTTGCTAGATTTAAAGTAGCTGCTTCTCTAGCAACACCTCGAATGCTGAGACAGTCGCCCCTGTTGGGAGTAAGGTCAATGTCGATAATCTTGTCATTCAACTTTAGGTAGTCGTAAAAGTCTGTTCCCGTTGGGGCTTCTACAGGTAATTCTAGCAGGCCATTTGATTTAACTGCCAACCCTAGCTCATCAGCACCGCAAAGCATACCAAACGATTTGGCATCACGAAGTTTGGCCAATTTTATATCTACACCTCCTGGAAGCCTTGCTCCAACAATAGCAAAAGGTACTTTTATGCCTTGGCGGACATTTTCTGCACCGCAAACAACTTGAAACACTTCTTCTGAGGCAGATTGCACCTGGCATATTTTAAGGTTATCTGCGTTAGGATGTTTCTCGACAGACAAGACGCAGCCAACTAACACACCGTTAAAATCGGGAGAAGCATCTTCAACGGCATCAACTTCTAGTCCAGCCATAGTTAACTGGGCAACTAGCTCTGAAGTATTGACTGGAATTTCAACCCACTCTCGCAACCAAGATTCACTAATTTTCATTAATTTATTGCCTAAAATAATTTATTGATAACTTAAAATAATACTAAGATATTTTTTCTAGAATTGTTTTAAAAACTGTAAGTCATTTTCAAAGAAAAGCCGCAAGTCTGTCACTCCGTAACGAAGCATTGCAAGCCTCTCCACTCCCATTCCAAAAGCAAAGCCAGAGTATTTTTCACTATCCACATTACAATGAGACAAGACTGCGGGGTGGACCATGCCGCAACCCATAATCTCAAGCCAACCAGTATTCTTGCAGATACGACAACCCTTCCCTTTACAGTTAGTGCACTGCATGTCTACTTCTGCTGAAGGCTCAGTAAATGGAAAATAAGAAGGTCGAAAACGCACAGGTAGGTCTTCTTCAAAGAATGCCCTTAAGAACTGGTTAACGGTACCCTTCAGGTCTGCCATACTAATATTTTCATCCAGAACCAAACCTTCAATCTGATGAAACATAGGCGCATGTGTTAAGTCAGAATCACAACGATATACACGACCGGGGCAAATAATTCGTATGGGTGGCTCTTGAGTTTCCATGGTTCGTATCTGTACTGGGGAGGTGTGCGTTCTTAGAACCTCTTTCTGACTAACATAAAATGTATCATGCATTGCTCTAGCGGGGTGGTGGTCAGGTATGTTTAGGGCTTCGAAATTATGGTAATCATCTTCTATTTCTGGCCCCTGTTCCACCTTGTAACCAACGCTTGAAAAAAAAGATTCTATGCGTTCCATTGTATGGGTAACGAGATGCAAGGAACCTCTTTCGCCATCACGACCCGGCAGGGTTATATCTACAGACTCACTAGCTAAGCGAGATTCGATTACATTAAGCTCAAGGGCTTGTCGACGTAAATCAATCTTCTCTAACACGCCTTTTTTTACAGTATTTATCAAAGCTCCTGCTTTAGGTCTTTGTTCTGGCGTTAATTCACTTAAGCCTTTAAGTAGATTAGTAAGTAATCCTTTTTTACCCAAATATTCCACTTTAACCTGCTCAAGAGACTTAATATCAGCCGCACGGATTACGGCTTTATTAGCTTCATCTTCAAGAAGATCGATATTTGTCATTACTTGCCCCAGTACAGGTTTAATTCTAAAAAAAAGGGAAAGAGCAGAAGCCCTTTCCCTTTTATATTGCCATTTTTTTTCATTACTTAATATAGCTACTAAGCAAGGGCTGTCTTTGCTTTCTCAGCAACCGCAGCAAAAGCTATTTTGTCATGAATAGCTAGGTCAGCTAACACCCGACGATCTAAGTCGATATTCGCCTTTTTTAAGCCTGCTATTAAGCGACTATAGCTTATACCCTCAAAGCGCGACTGGGCGTTAATACGTGTTATCCAAAGTGCTCGGAATGTACGTTTTTTTACTCGGCGATCCCGATATGCGTACTGTCCGGCTT
>JBLHWD010000104.1:0-3467 GCA_047628995.1 Saprospiraceae bacterium
GACCTATTGTTGTTAATGGCGATAAAGCAGTAATTGGTCGACCGCCTGAGAGAATTCTGGAGATTGTTTGATGTCATATGTTTTGGTTCTATATTATTCTCGATCTGGGAATACTAAGAAAATGGCCGAAAAGATTGGAAGTGGTATTGAGAGGGCTGGATTAGAGGCAAAAATTAGAACTGTCCCGGCTATTTCTGCTGTATGTGAAAGCGTTGAGCCTGATATCCCTGAGGAAGGGCATCTTTATTGTAGCCAGGAAGACTTAAGTGGCTGTGCTGGCTTGGTACTTGGGAGCCCTACGCGTTTCGGAAATATGGCAGCCCCACTTAAATATTTTTTAGATATGACAGGAGATATTTGGTTAAACGGGGGTCTAATTGGAAAACCGGCTGGCGTATTTACCTCTACAGGGTCACTTCACGGGGGGCAAGAAACAACTCTATTGACGATGATGTTACCCTTGATGCACCAAGGCATGATATTGGCTGGACTCCCGTATAGCGAGAAAGCGCTTCATAGCACCACAAGAGGAGGCACTCCTTATGGGGCATCTTGCCAAACAGGAAAAGGCTTTGACAATATCACTTCGGATGAGTCTGAGTTATGTGTCGCTTTAGGAAAAAGAATTGCTGTCTTGGCTAAAAAACTAGCAGATTATCCTTAACCAGAAAGTATTTCCAATATGAAAATTATTCTTGGTCTGAAAAAAAAGTTGAACGTTTGTCGCAAGCTCACCTGGACGATTCTCGCTATTTTTGGGCTAGTGCTTTTAGCTAACAGCATTTGCCGATCAACCCCCTTAAGTTTAACAATCTTTACATTTTTACCTCTAGTTATTCTTTTGCCTGGATTATATGAAGAGAAGTATAAAACGATATCTATGCTATGTTTTGTGACACTGCTTTATTTTATCGTGGCAGTTGATAATTTTTTTTCGCCAAGCTCAAACTATTTTGATGTATTGGAAATAATTATATTAGTAATCATGTTTAGTGTTGCGATGATGTATAGCAGATGGAAGCAGTATTCCCTTTATCAGGATGACTCGAAATCAACATGAAAATAAGCCCATTGAGTTTTATTATACGAGTCTTTAAAGGAATAGTTGCTGGAATCCAGGGGCTAGTAAGCGCCATTATATTTCTGGTAATCATATGTCTTATTGTGGTTTCTTTTGAAGATAATAGGCAGTCATTACCAGAGAAAGCTGCGTTAACAATTTCTCCAAATGGAGATTTGGTAGAGCAAAAGACTTTTGTTTCTCCGATTAAAAATTTTTTGAATAAAAGTAAAATTGAGAATGAAACACTAATCTTTGATTTGATCCACGCTATAGATTATGCAGCTACTGACCCTCACATAACCAGCTTAGTTTTGGAGTTAGACTATCTCGCTAGTGGTGGTATTAGTAAGCTTGAAGAAGTAGGAGCAGCTTTGAATCGATTTAAGTCTAGCGGCAAACCTATTATCGCCGTCGGAGATAGTTATTCCCAGGAGCAGTATTACTTAGCAAGTTATGCCGATGAAATACATCTTCATCCTATGGGTTCGGTGATGATAAAAGGTTACGGCAGGTATACGAATTATTTGAAAGAAGCTCTAGATAAACTAAGAATCAACAT
Source organism: Saprospiraceae bacterium (assembly GCA_047628995.1). GTDB lineage: Bacteria > Pseudomonadota > Gammaproteobacteria > Pseudomonadales > Porticoccaceae > Porticoccus. The sequence continues at coordinate 1,623 of JBLHWD010000104.1, forward strand.
TAATATTTTTCGTGTGGGGACATATAAAGATGCTGTGGAGCCATTCAGTCGTTCAACTATGTCTGATGCCTCTAAGGAGCACACTTCTCAATGGCTTAATGAGCTTTGGCAGGTTTATACCACTAGAGTGGAAGGCTTAAGAGGGCTGCCACAGGGTTCGATAAACGACTATGCTAATACTTTAGGTGAAAAACTAATAAAACATCAAGGTAATGCTGCTCAATTAGCCTTAGAGTTCGGCCTGGTAGATAGACTTTCTAGTAGGGGCGAGAGCGAAGCTCGTCTTGTTTTACTTTCGGGTTTAGCTGACGACGGGGGTTATGAGCACATAAATGCCTCACACTATTTGGGTTATATAAACGAACAAACCGAGGTTTCAGCCACAAGCGCTGAAGCTGATCAAGTTGCGCTGATTGTAGCTAAAGGGGTCATTAGCGAGGGCGATCAGCCAGATGGAGCCATAGGTAGTGAAAGTCTATCCGATCTATTACAGCGTGCTCGTGAGGATGATAAAATTAAAGCAGTTGTGCTGCGCCTAGACAGTCCAGGCGGCAGCGCCTTTGCTTCAGAAATTATTCGTCAAGAAATAATAGCCTTAAAAAATGCTGGAAAACCTGTTGTGGTCTCTATGGGTTCGGTTGCCGCCTCTGGAGGTTACTGGATAGCTATGGGTGCTAGCGAAATTTGGGCTAACTCAACGACTATTACCGGATCTATAGGTGTTTTTGGTATTGTCCCAACTTTTGAAGGCACCTTAAAAGAGGCAGGGGTTCAAAGTGATGGTGTGGGTACCACTGCTTTGTCTGATATGTTTGAGTTAGCCAGACCTATGTCTGGTAGCGCAAAAAAAGTTTTTCAAGCTGGAGTTGACTATACTTATAATCAATTTTTAAAAATTGTTGCGGAAGCAAGGAATAGCAGCACTAAAGACATAGGTTTACTAGCTCAGGGTCGAGTTTGGACTGGGGTACAAGCCTTGAAATTCGGGCTAATTGACCAGATAGGAAGTCTAAATCAGTCTTTAGACGCTGCGGCAAAAGCTGCAAATTTGGCATATTATGAGGTTGTAGAGCTAGCTCGCCCCCTAAACTTTCGCGAACAAATTTTGAAAGGAGTTAGCGAAGTTCATCTTGATTATACAACTGACGTGTTTTCTGAAAAAACAAACTCCTGGAGTTTAATAGCAAAGTTTAATAAGTTCACGAGCAAGCTAGCCACGATGGCCAAGCTAAATGACTCAAGAGGAATATATCTCAGCTGCTTTGAGTGCCTTGAGTAACCTTCAGAAAAAATAAAAATATAATAAATTAAACAGATAAAGCTAAACTTAGTTAAACTTATCGCTCTAGGTATTGAAGTTTTCCTGCAACTCCATCCCATTTTTCAGCATCAACTGAAGGCTCCTTTTTTTCAGTTATATTCGGCCACACCTCTGCCAAATCTGTATTCAGCTCCAGGAATGCTAGCTGGTCATCCGGCAGTTCATCTTCAGAAAATATGGCACCTGCAGGGCATTCTGGCTCACAAAGCGCACAGTCAATGCACTCGTCAGGATGAATGACTAAAAAATTAGGCCCTTCATAGAAGCAGTCTACGGGGCATACTTCCACGCAATCTGTATATTTGCACTTGATGCAATTTTCGCCAACTATGAATGTCATTGTGTAATTCTCCTTAAAGCTTAGGCCCCTCATCAGCGCAGCATTATACAGAAATCAAATCGCGTATTTAAACAATATCTTCTTAATGGTGTATAAATTTTAAAAAATTTGTGAATTTTAAAGAAATTGTTTAAGACTTTGGTTGTATTTAAGGTGGTTGAAATTTAAGTATACGGCAAGAAGG
>JBLHWD010000105.1:0-3441 GCA_047628995.1 Saprospiraceae bacterium
GCTGTTCTCAGTTTCTGTCGGGAAACCTTTAAGATATCCTTTTAAAATATTGTAGCCGTCAGCGCCAGCAGCGCCAGCAGCGCCAGCAGCAACTGATCTCAGTGTGCCAACAGAGGCCGCAACAAAGTTGCCAGCACTTAATAGAAACTTGCGCCTTCCTAAATCTGGAGACTCATCGGGCATAACTATTCCTTTAAACTCGGACACGAGAACTATTAATTTGCCAGTATCCGAGCAATAACACAATCAAAAATATATAGGGAGCAAATTATATGTCAGGCATTATTTCAGTACGGATTATGGTTCTTAAATCAATTCAATTTCAGCCATAGTGTTTTTGATGTATCAGTGAGCAGTCTTTACGTTAAAACTAATTCTGGCATCGAAGGGAATTGCCGGTAAGCAGCATTACCGGAACTAACAGGCTTCAGGACATGAGCATCGAATTGTGAGCTTAATACTCAGATCATTTACAAGGGTAATCTAGGGTAAGGAGCTGAAATTGAAAAAATGGATAGCTGGTGAGTGATGGCTTGAATCCACTATCCAGGGCAGACCTCGAGCGTTACCCGCTTTGCTATTGTCATGGCTAGTAATCCCACAAAATTGATGAGATACTCGAAGGAATGTCGGACCTTTAAGCACGCCAGTCAACTCAGATAATGCCAATACACTCCATGTAAAAATTTCATTCTCAATGCTCCTAAAATCCAACGTGTTAAGCATTACGCGATCTCAAGGCTCCTATGCAAGTCTCTAGAAGAACTAAGTTTTCATTAGCTCAATTGTTAAGCGTTGTAGAGCGTCCGATAGTTCATGTGATTTTCGATAAGTTCGGTTTTGCTACACAATCGGTTTATTCTCCAGCCGATATCAGTGAAGAATTAAACTCTGCGGAAGAATCTGTGCTGTCTGATTTATTAGTAGAGATTATTCAGATAAATAGAACGTTGAGAAGCCAAACGTCTCCGAGATACAAATTTGATGATCAATACTCAATTGTGCGGAAATCTTTGTTACTTGATGGTTATTTGGTTGGCGAAAATTCCATTCAAGCGTTAGATCCAAATTTTTCGGGTCATGAACCCGTTGAAGATGCACTACTAAAAGAATTAGATGACTCTGATTTACAAAAGAAAGAAGACATAAAGCGTATAATAAAAGCCTCTGCAGATGACTTCGTCAAAGCACAGCCGGACTATAACGGTAGTTTAACAAACATCCGTATTGCCCTTGAAACTCTTGTAAGGGAAATTGCGCTAGAAAAAGGATTTTCTACCACAAAAAGTGGAAATACTTGGGGGCCTTCATTGGGACACTTAAAAGTTGCCGTTTTATAGATCAAAAAGATGAAAATGCACTTTCCTCAGTGTTCACCTTTATTAGTAATGGTGCTCATACCCCTCTTGGTTTTAGTCAGGAAGAGTTTGTTCGTTTAGGCCGAAATATGTGCTCTTCAATGTGTTATTTTGTTATCAAAATCTACAATACGTAATAGGGTGCTTAGATGGAAAGGTAACAGATGGTCATCGCTTCGAATTCGTAGCCAACCATAATTTTCGCTTTGATGTAGTCATAAGATGCCATAATCTAGAAAGGAGATGTTGATGGAAAATTTACCTTATGCACAACTAGCAGGGACGCTAGAAAACATGCTGTTGAAGATAAAGACCGCTTCTGTTCCGGAGAATTTTTCTCAAGATTTTGTATCTACTAAGCTGTCCATGAAAGGAGGCACAGCCAGGTCAATTATCCCCTTTATAAAGAAGATGGGGTTGGTTACACCGGATGGCTCTCCTACACCCAGATACACAGCTTTTAGAAATATGGATAAGGCTGGCGCTGCAATTGCAGATGCAATGAGAGAGGTGTATGCAACACTTTTTGAAATGAACGAATATGTCTACGAGTTGGATAATGAAAAATTAAAGGGACTTATTGTTGAGGCTACTGGTGCAAAAGCTGATTCAAATACTGTAGCGAAAACGCTTGCTACATTTGTTGTTCTAAATAAAATGGCAGACTTTGATGCTGGTTCGTCGGTTGATACCGTCGAGGCAGATGAGTTCCAAACTGAAACTAAAAATCTCTCACAGATACCAATTCAAGAAAATGCGTCTTCATCTTCTTCATCGAAAGAAGGCATTAACCTATCCTATACAATAAACCTAAATCTTCCAGCCACAAAGGATATCGAAGTTTTTAATGCGATATTTAAAAGTCTAAAACAACACCTTCTTCAGGATTAATTATGGATAGGTCAACCGCCGTTAAGTCCTTTGCTATGACAAATATGCTGCTTGAAGCCGATCTGGACGATATTGAATCAAAATACGACATTAACTTGGGGCGAAACTCAAATGTAGTTAGTGATATCGAAAAGACTTACTACCCTCAGTTTCAAGCTTCACTTCGCGTAGAAGCAAGGAAGATGGCTGAGCATTACGAGGTCTTTTATTGCTTAGAAAAAACTATAAGAGAATTACTGGTTGATGTCTTTGAGGCGTCAAATGATGAAGATTGGTGGGAAAACAAAGTTCCAGTAGAAGTAAAACAAAATGTAAAGAAGAGTATTAAGCGCGAGAAGGAAGCGGCCGTGACACCTCGGTCTTCAAGCCCTATTGATTACACGACATTTGGCGAGCTTAGTGAAATTATTAAAAGCAATTGGTCACTATTCGGCGGCAGTGTATTCACGGAAATAAAGGCTGTGGAAAAAGTCATGGCTGATCTAAATTCGTTAAGAAATCCAATAGCCCACTGCTCTCCTCTAGCTGAAGACGAGGTACTTCGTTTAGAGTTAAGTCTGAGGGATTGGTTTAGGATTATAGCCTAATTGAAAAGCCTTCTAAGAGGTCAGTCAGCTGCCACGGAATTCATAGCAGGCAATATTTGGATAAGAGTGAGCAGAATCAATAGCGGTGCTTGTTTCATGAAGTTGACTCCAATTAGACTTAAGAATGGTAACTCATGAAGTTGCTGGGATCTAGTTAGATTGCAGTCGGTTATTCTGCGACAGCCGGCTCTTCATCATTAACGGGGGACACCGGGATTCATTAAACTGATTTTGCGACGATCACTTTAATGGAGAATACCCCTGTCCCACGCAGGAACAATTATAGGCATACCCGGCCTAGAGATAGAACGGGTAAAACGCGGAGAAGGTATTGAGGTCTGGGCGAGGCCTTGCTGGAGGCCGTCTCAAAGGCATTTTGGCGGCACTCATGCCACTCACACTCAATCCCACCCGACGACCCGTCGCCGGCCCATACACCATGAGCCCCATGACTTGGCGTCGGGTGCGTCGAGTCGTTGGGTGGCGAGGGTACGTTTTCTGTGGGCAGGCACTTGGTGTCGGCTGAAAACTATCGATTTTTGAGACAGCGTGACTTTGCGTCTTGGGAAACGCAGTGGCGATATAGAGGGCTAGTTCTCCTGTTT
>JBLHWD010000106.1:0-3423 GCA_047628995.1 Saprospiraceae bacterium
TTAAAGGCATTATTTTATGAAAATTGAGACTCAAGCAATCCATGCTGGGTTTGAGGATGATCCAACCACTCGTGCGGTAGCTGTACCAATATACCAAACTACATCTTACAGTTTTCGTGACACCCAACATGGTGCAGATTTATTTGATTTGGTAGAGCCAGGCAATATTTATACACGGATGATGAACCCAACCTCCGACGTACTCGAGCAGCGTATCTCGCAATTAGAGGGTGGTATTGGGGCGTTAGCAATGGCATCTGGTATGGCCGCTATTACAGCAGCTGTCCAGACTGTTGCACGCGCTGGGGATAATATTATAAGCGTTAGTCAGCTTTATGGCGGCACTTACAACCTCTTTGCCCACTCGCTACCCAATCAGGGAATTGAAGCTCGTATGGCCTCAGGTGACGATATCGATGCTCTGGAGGCCTTGATTGATGTCAATACCAAGGCACTTTTCTGTGAGTCAATAGGCAACCCTGCAGGTAATATCGTTGACATACAGGCCCTATCTAGCATGGCGCACAAGCATGGTATCCCGTTAATTGTAGACAATACCGTTGCAACGCCTATTTTTTGCCGTCCAATCGAACAGGGTGCAGATATAGTTATTCATTCTTTGACTAAATACATTGGTGGGCATGGGACGTCAGTTGGCGGCATCATAGTTGATTCAGGAAAATTTCCTTGGAAGGATAATCCTCGATTCCCCGTATTCAATCAACCGGATCCATCCTATCATGGCGTCGTGTATGCGGACGCCATGGGTGAAGCGGCCTTTATAGGTCGCGCACGTGTCGTTCCCCTCCGTAGCATGGGTGCTGCTATCTCTCCCTTTAATTCATTTTTAATTTTACAGGGTTTGGAAACGCTTGCTTTACGTATGGAGCGTCATACTGAAAATGCTTTAAAGGTCGCTAAATATTTGTCGGCGCATAAATGCGTTGACTGGGTAAATTATGCAGGGCTTGAGAGTGATAAATACTATGAGCTATCAAAAAAAGTGGTTTCTGGAAAGCCATCAGGAATTTTAAGTTTTGGCATCAAGGGCGGTGAGGTTGCTGGCGCCAAGTTTATTGATGCCCTACAGCTTATTAAGCGATTAGTAAATATTGGTGACGCTAAGTCTTTAGCCTGTCATCCTGCTAGCACAACTCATCGCCAGCTGAGCGAAGATGAGCTGAAGTCTGCAGGAGCTAGCCGAGATATGGTCCGTATTTCTGTGGGTATCGAGCATGTTGATGATATTATTGCAGATATAGAGCAAGCGCTGGAAGCTGTTAAATAACAAACAGCTAAAAACACAGCAAAGAAAAAGTGGTGCTGAAAATTGAAAGATATGAACAACAGGCTGTCAGTTTACAGCGATAGCAGAGACAATAATTTTAATCTAATTCGTTTTGTTGCAGCGTCTTTGGTCCTCTTCTCTCACAGTTATGCGCTTATTCAACTACCAGAGCCTATGGTTCAATTAATTGGAATGTCTTGGGCAACGATAGCCGTTAATGTTTTTTTTATTACTAGTGGGTTTCTTGTAGCGGGCAGTCTCTTTGCCAGAAATAACTTGTTGGCTTTTATCTGGGCTCGTGTGTTAAGAATTTACCCTGCTCTAATTGTGGCCATGATCTTCTGTGTATTTTTTATTGGATGGTATTTCACTACTGAGTCATCAGTAAGTTATTTTTCTGACCCAGAAACAATAAAGTTTTTTATACGAAACACTACCTTATTTAATGGAGTTCGTTATGAGCTACCAGGTGTATTTGAGAGCAACCTCTATCCAGGGGCTGTAAACGGGTCGCTCTGGACTCTTCCTTTCGAAATAGATATGTATGCGTATCTTGCGTTAATTTGCTGCGCCTTGACGTATGTGAAGAAATATATCGACAAAGAGTTTTTTAAAGCCGCTTTTTTCCTTATCACCTTCACAGCTGTTGCGATAGCAGCCTACAGTCATTCTTCTGATCCAGTAAATTATGATTTACATTTTTTTGCCCTATTTTTTTCTGGAAGCTGTTTTTTCTTGCTTCGAGAACATATCTGCATGTCATTTCGTTTGTTTGCGCTGCTAGCGATCCTTCTCTTTCTTTCTGCGTTTAATCAGGATATTTTTTATTTTTCATTCATATTATTTTCCCCTTATTTGGTAATCTATTTAGCCTATGTGCCAGGTGGCCTGATTAGAAATTTCAACAAACTAGGGGACTACTCTTACGGTATATATATCTATGCTTTTCCTGTCCAGCAGTCTATATCGGCTTTATTTCCAGGAGTTTCTGTGTCGACAATGATAACCCTCTCTTTTACCATAACCCTTTTACTTGCCTGCCTGTCATGGCATCTGGTTGAGAAAAATATACTTCGCTTTAAGGGTAGCTATGTCATATTTGAAGGGTTTATTAGGAAGTTGCATAATAAGATTTCTTTTAGGTTTTTATGCTTACGTGTATGTGGGAAAGAGAGGAAAAAGTAATAATTAGTTTTTGAGAAACTAACCTTAAGTGATCAGATGCTAAATCTAGTATACCCGCCTTCTACTTCCGCCTTGAGGTAATTCAACAAGCATCAGAAATAGAAAGTAGTATTTAGAATAAGTCCTGGGAAGCCTTGAGGGCTAGCTCAGGAATTTTTATATTTTTTTAATCAAACTGACATCAGGCCTTCGCCTAAACTCAAGTACAGTTGCATTTATACAATATCTGGGTAAACCATTAGGGCCGTCATGAAAAACATGGCCAAGATGAATGTCTGAGATCACTGATCTTATCTCGACCCTTTTCATGCCGAATCGGTTGTCTGGTTTTGTGTAAACAGAGCCAGTTATTGGTTGAGTGAACGATAGCCAGCCAGAGTCTGAGTTAAACCTATCCTTGGTGTCAAATAATGGCGAGCCACTGATTTTATCGACAAAAATTCCGTCGGGTGTGTTCTTAAAGAGTTCGTATTCTTGGCAGTATCTTGGGTCTGTTCCTTCTTCAAAAGCTACTTTGTATGCTTCCGAATTACCAAGCTTAAAGTAACCTAAGGCTCGGTAAAAATCTTTAGGTGCCATGTATCCTTGATGCCCGAAAAATTCTTTTCCCCCCTGTAGAAATAGAATAGTTGGAGTAGCCCAGGTCGGCGAATCAATCTCCAGTCCATTTAGCTGGTCGGCAAATCTAAAAACTATAGGAATATCACCTGAATAATTTTTAACCACTTGAGTTTTAAATTTTTCACAATAAGGGCAGTAGTCTTTTGCATCAATGATTACTATGTATTTTCCTTTAGATAGTTCGCTATTATTGTAAGTGGCTGGCTCAGAAGTTCTACTAAATTTGATTCCTGTTGAATGATCAGGACAATAGCCGTTTGGGTTTTTTTCTATGTAGTCTTGATGATAGGTTTCAGCCTTATAGAATTTTTTAATGGGCTTTATTTGCG
>JBLHWD010000107.1:0-3394 GCA_047628995.1 Saprospiraceae bacterium
ACGTGTTGGTTACAATAGGGCGGCTAGGCTGGTAGAGCAAATGGAAGCGTCAGGTGTTGTAAGCGAGATGGGCTTAAATGGCAACAGAGATGTCTTGTCTCCAGATAACTCTAGAGATTAGCTATGATCAAGCTGTCAGCTATTTTTCTTCTTCTTGCTAGCTTTTCTGTCTCTGGTGGCAATCTTAAAAAAAATGATATCAATTTAGAGTGTGTCAGCAGCCTGCAAAGCCTTCTTTCCTCGATTACCACTATAAGCGGTAGTTTTAAGCAAGTAACTTATGATGAAAAAGGAGAGGTTGCTCAAGAAGCACAAGGTCGTTTAATTGCAGAAAGACCGGGAAAGATACGATGGGTTACTGATGCGCCGATGGAACAACATATTGTCTCGGACAGCAAAAATATTTGGATTTATGATCCAGACCTTGAGCAAGTAACCGTTAGTAAATTCAGTAGTGATATTTCTAAAAATCCATCGCTTTTACTTGTCGGTAATATTAGTGATATTGAGTTAAGCTTTAGTGCAGGCTGCAAGAGCGGAGATGCTGTCGATTTTACGCTCACTCCAATTACCGCTGATAGTCTTTATGAAAAAATACAAATTAGCTTTACCGGAAAGACCCCTTCTTCCATGTCGCTGAGGGATTCGCTTGGGAGAAAAACTACCATTAATCTTACAGAAGTAAAGATAAACAAGGTTGTTTCGCAGAAAAACTTTCAATTTATTCCACCAGATGGAGTTGACGTTATTTGGTATAAATAAAAAGCTTTTATAGTAGCGTTCAGTTAGGCTGTTTCTTAGGACGCATAAACTTTTTACTGGAAAGAGAATATATAATGCAATGGTTGGCTGTTGCTTTTGGTGGCGCTTTGGGTGCTATGGGACGTTTTGCGGTAAATTCAGCCCTTATGCCTATATTTGGAGCTCGCTTCCCTCTCGGCACTTTGATTGTCAATGTAGCTGGCTCAATTCTTGTGGGTTTTTTCTATGTTTTAATAATTGAGAGAGGAGTTTTACCTGCCGAGTGGCGTAACTTTGTAATAGTTGGTTTTCTTGGTGCATTTACGACATTTTCTGCATTCTCTCTCGACACTTTGACTTTATGGCAAAATGGTCAACTTATTTTAGCGGTCACTTATGTGTCTTTAAATATTGTGTTGTGTTTGGCAGGTACTTTAGGTGCAATTATTTTAACTCGTCTTTTTTAGGAATGAATCAAATCTAATGTTAGATATAAAGCTTGTTCGTTCTGACCCAAAAAAAGTTGCTGCAAAACTTGCAATTCGCGGTTTCGTCCTCGATATAGAGTATTTTAGCAGCCTAGAAACCCATAGACGCAATCTTCAAGATAGATCTCAAACGCTGCAGTCAGAAAGAAATTTGTATGCAAAAATGATGGGAAAAGCTATTTCTCAGGCAAAAAATCCAGATGATATCCCTGCGCTAAAAGCCAAAGGTGAGGAGCTAAAAAAAGCCTGTATTGAAGCTGAGGTTGAGTTGAATCGAGCTAATCTGCGGCTTAAAGACTACATGAGTAGTATTCCAAACCTACCAGATGATCAAGTCCCGGCTGGGGGGAGCGAAAGCGATAATTTAGAGATACGTCGCTGGGGTGAGCCACGAGATTTTAGTTTTGAAGCTAAAGACCATGTTGATTTAGGTGAGCTTTCAGGAATGCTGAATTTTGAGGTTGGCTCAAAAATCACCGGCTCTAGATTTGCTGTCATGCGAGCAGGTATAGCAAGCATGCATAGGGCATTAATCCAGTTTATGCTTGATACTCATCTAACAGAACACGGATATGAAGAGGTTAATGTTCCTTATTTAGTTAATAAGGAGTCTCTTTATGGCACTGGGCAGCTGCCGAAGTTTGAAGATGATTTGTTTAAATTACAGGATGAAAGGGAGCTTTACTTAATCCCCACGGCAGAGGTTCCGGTAACAAATATATATCGTAATGAAATTATCAATATTGATGATATGCCAGTAAAACTTACTTGTCATTCTCCATGCTTTAGAAGTGAAGCTGGAAGTTATGGAAAAGATACCCGTGGCATGATCAGACAGCATCAATTTGAAAAAGTAGAAATGGTGCAATTTGTTAAGCCATCTGACTCTACTGAGGTGTTGGAATTAATAACAGGCCACGCTGAGATACTGCTTAAAAAACTAGAATTGCCCTATAGAACAATTTTACTTTGCGGCGGAGATATAGGGTTTTCTGCTGCATGTACTTACGATATAGAAGTTTGGCTGCCTTCCCAAAAGGTTTATCGTGAAATATCTTCTTGTAGTAATTTTCGAGACTTTCAGTCACGTCGCTTGAAGATTCGGTGGCGTAATCCTGAAACAGGTAAAACTGAACTGGTCCACACATTGAATGGTTCTGGTTTGGCTGTTGGAAGAACCCTTCTTGCTGTGATGGAAAATTACCAACTTGAAAATGGTTCTATTGAAGTGCCCAAAGTCCTTCAGGGCTATATGGGTGGAAAAACGGTCATTGGTAGTTTGAAATAAATCGAGTTAAATTGCTGCATGGAATATCTTCCTCTATTTCACAATATCAAAAATAAACGCTGCGTAGTGGTTGGCGCTGGATCGATTGCGTTAAGAAAAATACGCCCATTACTAGAGGCGGGCGCGCAAATAGACGTCATAGCTCCAGATATTGATCGCCGGATAAGTGAATTAGCAAAAAAAAACTCCTTAGATGTTCATGAGAAGCTATTTGAAGACGGCGATCTAAATGGAGCAGTGCTCGTCATTTCTGCAACAAATGTAAAAGCAGTAAACATGCAGGTATCTGTATGCGCTCAATCACTAGGTATTCCGGTAAATGTGGTTGATCAACCACATTTGTGCAGTGTCATTTTTCCTTCGATTGTAGATAGAAGTCCAATGTTGGTAGCTATTAGCAGCGGTGGTGCAGCTCCAGTTTTAGCGAGAATGCTAAGAACAAAATTAGAAGCCTTGATACCTTCAGGGTATGGAAGGCTAGCTAGGCTAGCAGGTAAATTTCGTCCATTAGTCAAAGAAAAAATAACTGACCCAAACGGGCGTAAAGCTTTTTGGGAGGACGTTTTTACAAGTGACATAGCGGAGCTTGTGTATGCAGAAAAAACTAACATTGCCGAAATTGAGCTACAAAAAAGAATAGAGTGTAATAATGTTGGAAAATTAGGCGAGGTATACCTTGTTGGCGGCGGGCCAGGAGACCCAGATCTACTTACTTTTCGAGCACTAAGGTTGATGCAGAAAGCAGATATAGTTCTTTATGATAGATTGGTGTCCAAAGAAGTTCTAGGTCTAGTTCGAAGAGATGCGGAGCTAATATTTGTAGGAAAAACAGCAGGCGACCATCCGGTAACACAAGAAAATATTAATAAAAAATTAG
>JBLHWD010000108.1:0-3328 GCA_047628995.1 Saprospiraceae bacterium
TATGGTGACTTTTTTAACTATTACAGCTTCATCAGGAACATCTCCATGTCCACCTTTTGATCCGGTTGCAACTGCTTCAATCTTGCGGACAACATCCATACCATCAGCAACTTTTGCAAATACAGCATAACCCCAACCTTGAGAGTTTTTTCCTGAATGGTTTAAGAAACCATTGTCGGCAACATTAATAAAGAATTGAGAGCTTCCAGAGTGAGGGTCATTGGTCCTTGCCATTGCGAGCGTGCCAGCATCGTTTGCAAGGCCGTTGTCAGCCTCATTTTGAATAGGCTCGCGGCCTTCTTTTTGTTTCATCGCCTCATTGAACCCACCGCCCTGGATCATAAATTTAGGGATGACCCGATGAAAGATGGTGTCAGTAAAATAATCATCGCGACAGTATTGAAGAAAATTTGCAGCGGATAGCGGGGCTTTGTCAAAATTTAACTCGATTGCTATGTCACCGAAATTGGTATTAAGGGTAATCATGTGTTTGGCATTCCTATAGTTGTTTAAATAATACGGCGGCTATGTTACTTTTTTTTGATATACAAATGAACCTTCCGTGTCTTGATTAATTTATTATATTGCGGAATAGATTTAGCTGGACTTAGAGCGGGGGCTTTCCAGGCTAGCCTGCTTTGCTTGTATTATGCCGCATAATATAATGAGAGTAACTCCAATACATATAAGTATATCAGGGATTAGATGCCAAAATAACATATCTACGGCCAATGCCATCAAAACGTAGTTATACTCAAAAGGGGCTATTGTGACTGGTTTGGCAATTCGAAATGCAGCTATTAAAAACATAAAACCAGCAGCCCCAGCTACTCCTGATAATATCATGTAAGACAACTGCGCGTAGCTTACAGGCATCCACTGGTCTTGGGCTAAAAAGCTAGAGGCAATTAAAAGAGGTATAAATTGGTAAAAGTTTATGGACCAGTCTGAGTCTGTTTTTGATAGTTTTCGACCCCATAAAATAAGCACTGCATATGAGAAAGGGAGGCTTAAAAGTGAGAGTGATATCCAACTGAAGCCCTGAATGTCGACCTTTAAGACTAAGCAAACCCCAATAAATCCAAAAATTGTCGCTACCCATTGTGCTTTATTAGATCTTTCCTTGAGGATAAGCGGGGATATAGTAGAAATTAGAATAGGTGCGCCTGCTAGTGCCGCTGCAACAGCGCTAAGAGGAAAATATTTTACCGAGAGATAGTAGCCTATGCTGATTAATCCAAAAAATAGACTTCTAAACAGATGATGCTTTATGTTAGTAGTTTTGAGTAAATGTATTCGCCCAGTGCAAGCCATAAAGACAAAAAGCCCCAGAATAGATGCTAGCGTTCTAACCCATATAAGCTGACCTGAAGGAATGCTATCAAATAATATTTTTAGTAGGGTGTCTCCTGCTAAAAAACATACAAGGCATAGCTGTAAATAAAGAATGGCGCGTGTGTTTGATTTAATCATAATCTAATTTAAGCGTACTCAATCAGTTTAGATTGACAGAAACTTTTAAAACTCTGGCGCCAATGGTTTATACGCGGCACTCTGAGGGTTATAATCAGCAATCTTTTTAATCCTGTTCTTAATTATTATGGAGAAGTGCCCAATAGGGCCGTCAGTATGGCAGACGACAATAAACCACTCAATTTTATTCAACAGTTAATGACTAGCGACCTAGAGGCAGGAATTGTTGATAAGATCGTCACTAGATTCCCTCCCGAACCAAACGGCTATCTTCATATTGGTCACGCTAAATCCATTTGTTTAAATTTTGATCTAGCAAGGCAGTTCGGCGGGGACTGCCATCTTAGGCTTGATGATACAAATCCAGAAAAAGAAAGCGAAGAATACACTCAAGCAATTATTAAAGACATTCAATGGCTTGGTTTTCAGTGGGATGGAGAGATTCGCTATGCCTCTGATTATTTTGATCAGTTTTATGCTTGGGCTCAATGCTTAGTTCGTGACGGAAAAGCTTATGTTTGTAAGCTCGATAGCGATGAGATGCGAAAAAGCAGAGGTACTTTAACTGCCCCTGGGACCAATAGTCCTTTTCGTGAAACTTCTATTGAGAAAAATCTTGAGCTCCTCGAGCATATGAAAAATGGACTTGCTGAAGAAGGGTCCATGACGCTAAGAGCAAAAATTGATATGGCTTCACCAAACATCAGTCTTCGTGATCCAGTTATGTATCGGATTAAAAAGATGGCGCATCACCGGGCTGGAGACAAATGGAGTATCTATCCAGCGTATGATTTTGCTCACTGCCTTGAAGACGCTATCGAACATGTCAGCCACTCAATTTGTACATTAGAATTTTCTTCTAACAGGCCTTTGTATGATTGGTTTATTAGTAATATTCCAACACCTTCTCGGCCGCGCCAATTTGAATTTGGAAGACTCAATCTAAACTACAGTGTAATAAGCAAAAGAAAGCTAAATAAATTAGTAGAAGGGGGTCTTGTTGATGGATGGGACGACCCACGCTTGCTTACAATTTCAGGGATGCGTCGAAGAGGCGTGCCAGCTATCGCAATTCGAAATTTTTGTAATAGTTTGGCGGTAGCAAAGACAGATGGCGTAGTTGACCTATCTCAGCTTGAGTTCTTTATCCGTGATGAATTAAATAAAAATGCTCCTCGTGTTATGACAGTTCTAGACCCCTTAAAAGTAGTGATTACAAATCTCCCGGAAGAGCACTTAGAGCAACTGGTGGCACCATGTCATCATGAGCTAGATCTAGGTGAACGCAACCTGCCGTTTACGCGAGAAATTTATATTGAAGCTGGGGACTTTAAAGAAGAGTACAGTAAAAAACTTAATAAAAAGCTTTCTCCTGGCAGACGCGTCAGATTGCGTCATAGCTACGTAATTGAGGCTAACGATTATTTGAAAAATGAAAAAGGAGAGGTTACGCAGGTTAATGTAACTTTACTTCCTGAGACTTTGGGCAAGGATCCTCTTGATGGTGTTAGGCCAAAAGGGGTGGTTCATTGGGTGTCTGCCGACAATTGTGTCGAGTGTGATATACATACATACGATCGATTATTTAGCGATCCTTTGCCTGACGGAGGGGGTAATAATTTTCTTGAGATGGTCGAAAAAGAGTCATTTAGTATCACAACAAACTGCAAGGCCGAAGTTAGCTTGATTGACGCTGAAGTAGCTGCCCCTTATCAATTTGAAAGGCAGGGTTATTTTTGTAGAGATAGTCTAAATAAAGATTCGGGAAAACTAGTATTCAATCAGACTATTGCGCTCAGGTCTAATTGAGTAGATGTTGTCTGTTAAAATTAATGTGGTTTTACAAATAATTTTT
>JBLHWD010000109.1:0-3321 GCA_047628995.1 Saprospiraceae bacterium
CATAATTTAATAGATTTTTGGCGATACTGGAGTCTTCAGGTGTTTAGCTGTAGTCCTTTTGACCATACCAGCAAATTTTATCATACCAATCAATCTATATCAAAATATTTTGATATAGATTGATTGGTATGGCATGCAAGCCTTCTATGAAACGATACTCATAGAAGGCTTACTGTATTAATAAAATGAACTAACAGTTTAACAGAAATACATTTTCTTTAATGGCTACGCCTATTTTGTATTAATAGTTCTTCAGTTGAATAAATTACATAAAAAATATAATAATTCTGGTTGGAAGCATCGAGGTTGATTGTCGATACAAGTCAAGAATGCTAAAGTGAAGAGATTACATGTAGAGTAAATGCTCAAAATATACAAAATAATTTAGGCAGCTAAATGTTAAATATTGATATTACAGAATCTGCACAGAAGTACCTTGTTGAGTTGCTTGACAAGCAGGATGCTAGCGGTATTGGGATTCGTATATTTGTTTCTGATCCAGGGACACCTAAAGCAGAAACTTGTATTGCTTATTGTCGTCCTGGTGAAGAAAAAGATGATGACATGATAATTGAATTTTCTGATTTTAAGGCTTACTTTGGAGAAAGAAGTGTGCCATTTTTGGAGGATGCCAAAGTAGATTATTCTGATGATAAGTTTGGTGGCCAGTTAACTATAAGAGCGCCAAACTCACGCATGCCTAATATTAACGACGACAGTCCAATTGAAGATAAGATTAATTTCGTTTTACAAAATGATGTCAACCCTGGACTGGCATCTCATGGTGGAAATATCAGCCTAGAAGATGTGGTAGATGATATTGCTATTCTTAAATTCGGCGGTGGCTGTCAAGGGTGCGGTTCGGCGGATGTCACGCTAAAGGAAGGTGTAGAGAAGACCATGATGGAGAAAATCCCGGAGCTAAAAGGCATACGGGATGTGACAGACCATACAGACCGAAGCAATGCATATATGTAACTGCCCCAGTCTATAGCCTATTTTATTTGCGGTTTTTCAGTGAAATTTTCAGTTTGTCTCGCATGGTTCTTATTGTATCTTCAGTTGTTTTCCAGTCAATACAGGCGTCAGTTATCGACTGACCATACGTTAGGTCCTTGATGTCGGCTGTAATGCTTTGGTTTCCGGCACAAATGTTGCTCTCAACCATAATCCCTATGATTGACTTGTTCCCCTCTATGATTTGATTGGTGACATTTTGTACCACTAGAGGTTGTAGCTTATGGTCCTTGTTTGAGTTGGCGTGACTACAGTCAACCATAATGTTTGCTGATATTTTTGAAGACTGCAGTTGCTGTTCGGCGAGAGAGATACTTACCGAGTCATAGTTCGGCTTCCCGTCGCCACCACGAAGCACTACGTGCGAGTATGGGTTTCCAGCAGTTGTTATAACGGATACGTTACCTTCTGAATTTATACCCAAAAAACGATGAGGGCTGGCAACAGACTTTAGGGCATTAATCGCAACAGATAAACCACCATCAGTACCATTTTTGAATCCTACCGTTGAGGAAAGACCTGAGGCCATTTCACGATGCGTTTGAGACTCTGTAGTTCTGGCGCCTACCGCTGACCATGCAATTAAATCATGCACATATTGAGGAGAAATAGGGTCTAGTGCCTCTGTAGCCGTTGGTAATCCTATCTCAGCTATATCTAGCAGTAATTGCCTACCTATATGAAGCCCCTCGGTAATTTTGAAAGAATCGTTCAGATAGGGATCGTTAATCAACCCTTTCCATCCTGTAGTAGTTCTAGGCTTCTCAAAGTAGACCCTCATTACTAAGCATAGGGTGTCGCTGACTTCATTAGCTAGATTTTTTAATCGCTTAGCGTAATCTATAGCTGCATCGACATCATGAATAGAGCAAGGGCCGACAACAACGAATATTCTATGATCCTTTCTGTCAAGAATATTTTCGATAGCATTTCGACCATCAGTTATGGTTTTACGTGCAATGTCACTAATTTGTATTTTTTCTTTTAGGGCCTTAGGCGTTATCAATATTTCTTGTGACTTAACATTGATATTATCAACTGCTTGTATCATTTCTTTTAACACCGACTAATTTTTAATTTGGCTATTCTACATCAAAACTTAACATTTAGGGCATAGGAGAGGAATGCTAGATATTCTTGCAGTTTTTAGTGCATGGGTATTCTTAACAATAATCTGATCAAATTTTCTCTAAGTGCTGAATTAATGGAAAATAAAGTCCTTTTTTAACAGGCAGACCGTTCATTTTGTTCAGAAGGGTTGCGTAGTGTCTAAGTTGCCCTTCGTACTGCAATGTTTCGCGCTGTAAAAAAATATCCAAATTCTCTTTTATCCCCGGCTCGGTTGACTTGTAATCAATAATCCATTGTGAGCCATCTAAAATAAAACAACGATCTATAATAGAGGTTTTAAATTTACTATGACCTGGTGGCTTATAGCCAACAACGAACTCACACTTACTTTCTTCATGGGTAGATTCAAAAATCCAATGATTTTTTTGATTTTGAAGGCAACCTAAAATAGCTCGCTTAAGTAAACTTAGCGGTTGATCATAGCTTGTCAGGCCAAGATTTTGCAGCTGAGATTGCCAGAAAGGGATTTGATCTTGAATCCTTTTTTCATCCCAGTTGCTAATTCCATCAACGACAAGTTGGCGTAATGTACGATGAAGAACAGTTCCGGTATGCCGAGCGGCAGTATTATTTAATGACAAGGACCCCAGTTTATCGATAACGAACTCTGTATCAGCATTTCCTGTAACAGTATCACTTTGGCTGGGTGCAGAAATTGTATTCCAGTCAGCAGGAAGCCTGTTAATGTATGCTAAGCCTGTGGGAGTAGGGCTGTCAGCTATATTCTCACTTATGGGTTTCGATATATGACGGCGAAAAGATACTGATGTATCATTCCTGAAATGACCCTCAAGATAATTGTCACCAGCAAGAGCGCTTAGCAGGGTGTTCTTTGAAGGCTTTGGCTCTTCTTTTGAGTCTTCTTTGGTATTCATGGTGTAGGTTAAATGCAGCTGTTTAATAGCTCGAGTTGCTCCAACGTAAATTGTTCTTAATGTTTCAAGCTGCGCCCCTAATTTTTTTTCTTTCTTCAGATATTCAAAGAGGGGATCCTTTCCCTCTCCGGTCTTATGTTTTGGGCCAATAATTAGGCGAGTCCTTCCTTTTTTATTTGACCTTTCGTGCCACAATATTAATGATTCACCGTCATTGCCAGGTAGCTTGTTTAGGTTGGGGATTATCACTGTGTCAAATTCTAGCCCTTTTGCTTTGTGAATTGTCATAATGTGTAAG
>JBLHWD010000110.1:0-3304 GCA_047628995.1 Saprospiraceae bacterium
ATGTCTTCTGTTTGTTTTCCAAAGCCAACTTCCAACCCGATGGGCTTGCAAGGCATGAAATCCCTTAAAATATAAAAGAGGGAGGTAATATTGCCCGCAGGCAGGGTCTCTTTCGACGTATGCAGCAAGATCCATTCTGATATGTTTCCGTGCAACATCATCGGATGAGAACGCTTCGCTAATTAGTAACCTAAGCGCATCTGCCGATAAGGCATCACTTTTTAGTTGCTCTGCTAAAATCCAACAAATGGAATCCTCAAGAGACTTATGATTTAAGATTGCGCTCTGCAAATAAGTACCAAGCAGCGGCTCCTCGACAACACATACATTGACCTCTTTAATAACAAGGAGCCATAACGCATCCTCCATCGTTACGTCTAGCTCTTCATTTTTGACAAGATCACTGCTGTTTTCATGGTGTATCATATTTCAGCTGTTTCTCTTTTTTTGCTTCAGGATGAACTTGGGAAATATCTCATCAAGACTATTGATTACTGCGTCACTTAAAGCAAGGGCATCAGCATCTATTATTGATCGAACGAATGAAATATCTATCATATCTTCAAATTTTTTTGCCAGAGGAGCATAGCTCAAGTGCCACGGCTCTCTTGCAATTCCCCCATGGTCTTGAGCATAAGGCATTTCAAAGCCAAAATCCTCTGAGCGAACACTCAACCATGATGCTAGCTTGTAAAATTGACCTCCATAACCATACTCTGAAGCAACTAATCTGGGGCGGTAATCTTTTGGAACTGCAGCTGCATCCCATACATCAATATCAGTGCCCCAATGGTGCCGGGAGCAGCCAGGGAGTGCAGACCAACGTAAAATGGAAAAAACTTTCTGCGTATCTGTTAAATTTTCTATATTTAAAGGTCGACTAAAACTGTCTAACAATGGTCTTTTCCCTGTCGCTTTTTCATTCCAAATCAACAGTTGGCGTTCATATGAACGAAACCCACTTGCCACCTGCAAATCAAACCCTTCGTTTTTAGCTGCACTTTGTAACACGGAAAAAGGCCCTAAAACCCCTGCATGCAATAAGCATGAATCATTTAAATGCGTCTGCGTTTTACCGCTCAAAATATTAGTCGTTATTTGCATTCCCCCTTCCCTTTTAAAGCTTTACTGTTTTCAATCCGACACAAAGTACAAGAATGTACTAAAAAAAGTAGGCAACAGCCTAAATATCTTAGCTTGCACCTAATTTTATCTGACCAGACTTGACAGAAGTAACAGACCGCTGCCACCACGCGGAACTAACCTTGGTGCTTAACCTGTATTCGATAAAGCCATCCTTTCTTTTGATAGCCGACTCTAAAATCCTAAAAGAACTAAAAACATTCATAGTTACCTTAAATTCTATTCTAGAAGTAGCAGCTGCGGGAACAGGGTTCAATCCGAACACTGAGCCACTAATGGCTTCAATGTCTTCCATCTTAAGATTGTAGGAGAATTTTGATATATTGAGTTCTTTTTCAGTTAGATTCTTGATGTCAAAACGAATAAGAACGATCTGATCCATACCTTTACGAGATAGTGGCTCAAAATCTACTAAGTCAACTTTTGACTCTTTGTAAGTATTACTCACCAGGGTGCATGCACACAAAATTATACCTAACACCAACAATCCGAATATTTTCATTTTTTCTATCATAACCTTCAATTAAAAAATATTTTTCAGCTGCTAGAAATTCATCTCATTGGAGAGATCATCTACAGTAGCAAATACATTGCGAGTTACCAGTATAATAATTATTCATCATTTTTATATATTATAATTCACCCAGAAAAACGCCTTCAACACTCAAACTCTCATTTTGCTATTGAATTTAGCGCTCCTAGACCCCATTTAAAACATATACTACTGACTGACAATATAACTTATATGCTTCTTTAAGGAGAACTGCTTGGAACAATATCGCGGCACAACAATTCTTTCGGTGCGCAGGAATGGCAAAGTGGTCATAGGGGGAGATGGCCAAGTAACTCTAGGAAATACAGTAATGAAGGGGAATGCACGAAAGGTAAGACGACTTTACAATAATGAAATAATCGCTGGATTTGCTGGTGGCACCGCTGACGCTTTTACTCTTTTCGAACGGTTTGAGGCCAAACTTGAGCAGCACGGGGGTAATCTAACTCGCGCGGCTGTTGAACTTGCAAAAGACTGGAGGTCAGATCGTATTTTGAGGAAACTAGAGGCTTTGCTTGCTGTAGCTGACAAAGAGGCCTCCTTGATCATTACTGGCAATGGTGACGTAATACAACCTGAAGATGATCTAATAGCTATTGGCTCAGGAGGACCTTTTGCCCAAGCAGGAGCAAGAGCTCTTATAGACAATACAGATCTTGAAGCTAAAGATATAGTCGAAAAAGGTCTAGAGATTGCAGGTAATATTTGCATTTATACGAACCATAACCGCACGATTGAAGTGCTAGACTATCAGAAGAAATAATTATCTGACTCTCTAGCACAGCCACCCAATATCTTATAAGGTTAATCAATATGTCCGACATGACTCCTCGTGAAATTGTTCATGAACTAGATACACATATTATAGGCCAATTTTCAGCCAAAAAAGCTGTAGCAATTGCTTTACGTAACCGCTGGCGTCGCATGAACATTGAAAAAAGCCTGCGCAGCGAGGTCACGCCAAAAAATATACTCATGATTGGTCCCACCGGTGTAGGAAAAACAGAAATAGCTCGTCGATTAGCAAGGCTAGCCAATGCCCCTTTTGTCAAAGTTGAGGCAACAAAATTTACCGAGGTGGGATACGTCGGAAAGGATGTTGAATCTATTATTCGTGATTTAGTAGAGATTTCTATTAAAAAATTACGAGGGCAGGAGCTTAAAAAAGCGCAAACACGTGCTGCGGATATCGCAGAAGGGCGTATCTTAGACGCGCTCTTACCCCCTACGCAAGACGCACAATCTAGTCCAGAGGAATCTACAAGTCGCCAATTGCTTCGTAAAAAGCTCCGCGAGAATTTACTAGCTGATAAAGAGATCGAAATAGAAGTAAAAAATATACCTACCGGCATAGAGATTATGTCCCCTCCCGGCATGGAAGAAATGACTGATCAATTACAAAATATGTTCTCCTCTATGGGAAATCAAAAAGCAAGTAAACTAAAAATGACGGTCACTCAGGCAATGATTAGACTCACTGAAGAAGAAGCTTCAAAGCTAATTAACGAGGAGGACCTAAAAGTGCGTGCGCTAGAGTCAGCCGAACAAAATGGTATCGTCTTTATTGATGAGATTGACAAGGTCGCCAAACAAGGAGAGGCCTCAGGA
>JBLHWD010000111.1:0-3190 GCA_047628995.1 Saprospiraceae bacterium
TTCTTGCTTAAAATAACCTGACTTACCCTCATTACCTGAAAAATTTTGTAACGTTGTCCCACCTCGATTAATTGCTTTTAGCAACACATCTTTAACATTTCCAACTAACTTTTTATAACTATGAAGGGAAACGCGTCCTGCAGATTTTTTTGGCCTTATGCCGCTCAGAAACAGTGACTCATTGGCATAAATATTACCCACACCCACCACAACCTTATTGTCCATTATAAACTGCTTAACTGTCGTAACCTTGTTGCGGGATAGCGAATATAAGCGCTCAGCATCAAATTCTGGCGCAAAGGGCTCAGGTCCTAAATGCTGGAGTAATTTATGTTTCTCAGGAGCTCCTTTTACCCACAAGATAGAACCAAATCTTCTGGGATCTGTATAGCGAAGTATAGCTTCGTCATTAAAGGTTATGTCCACGTGGTCATGTTTTTCGGGTGGACTCCCCTTTGGTAGAATTTTAAGGTTGCCAGACATGCCTAAATGAACCATTAGGTGTCCGTCAAAAAATTCAAACAACATGTATTTTGCGCGCTGGCGTGCGGATTTTAATGCCTGGCCATTTAATAGCTCAAACAAATTGTCAGGGACTGGCCAGCGAAGATTCCCGTTTCTAACTACAACATTAGATACCAATTTTCCTTCGATATGAGGCAACACTCCTCTCAGAGTAACAACAACCTCTGGCAATTCAGGCATATCGATTTCCTCTTCAAAGTCGACTGAAGCTTAATGCATGCGGTTCACAATCAAAAATAATAAAAAACCCCGAAAATCGGGGTTTTTTATTATAGATTTACAGCATCTTCTACTTCACAAACCAAAAAATAATATTATTTAATTTTTGATTCTTTGTAAGGAACATGCTTTCGAACCACAGGATCATATTTACTGAACTCTAGCTTATCAGACTGAGTACGTTTATTTTTATCCGTGGTGTAATAATGCCCAGTGCCGGCACTAGATACCAATTTAATTTTATCGCGACCCGATCTAGCCATTTTCTTCCCCTTAAACCTTCTCGCCACGCTGGCGAATATCTGCGAGCACCTGCTCAATGCCCAATTTATCGATAATACGTATCCCTTTTGCAGAAAGACGTAGCTTCACGAAACGTTTTTCTTGTTCAATCCAAAAACGATGAGAATGTAGGTTGGGCTCAAATCGACGACGAGTCCTGTTTTTTGCGTGTGAAACGTTATTTCCTGACATCGGCCGCTTACCGGTGACCTGACATACTTTAGACATTGTGTTGCCTCTAAATGATCTCGCCACCTAATCTGGCGGCTACTTAATTAAATTTGTTAGTAACTTTTTAAAATAAATCTCTAGAAGAGAACACCCTGAGGTGTAATTATCTCGTATAAAGAGCCGCGTTTTATACCAGATGCTGCCGTGTGAAGCAACAAAAATCCTCTTGATTAACTTGAATTTTTAGATTCTCTGTCTATTTTGTGATGGTATAGTAAGCACTGACTACGAAAATTTCTCTCTCGATGTTATCTTATACGTCTAAATTAAAAATTTCAGGAAAATATTGATGTACTCTTTGGTGAACAAGCATGTTTTGCTTGGTGTTTCTGGCGGGATAGCCGCATATAAAAGTGCAGAGCTCATTCGTCGATTGCAAGACTTAGGCGCCACTGTGAAAGTTGTAATGACTGCAGCCGCTACAGACTTTATCACTCCGCTTACCTTGCAGGCACTTTCTGGGAATCCTGTCCATACACAATTATTAGACACTAAAGCAGAAGCAGCTATGGGTCATATTGAGTTGGCAAAATGGGCAGACGTTATATTAATAGCACCTGCATCAGCAAACTTTATGGCAAAATTGGTTAATGGAGAAGCTGGCGATCTACTCTCTGCATTATGCTTAGCTAACCGCTCCTTTTTGGCTATTGCTCCAGCGATGAATCAAGGTATGTGGGCGAACGCAAGCACTCAAAATAATCTTGTAAGCTTAAGAGAACGGGGAGTTCATATTTTTGGACCTGCTGAAGGTTCTCAGGCATGCGGCGACATAGGTCTGGGACGAATGGTCGAACCAAAAGATATCGCAAAGCTTACATCTAATTTATTTGAAACAGGCTCTTTGGCGGGAATGAAAGTAGTGGTTACAGCAGGACCCACGCGCGAGGCTATTGATCCCGTTCGCTACATTAGCAATAACAGCTCCGGGAAAATGGGGTATGCCTTAGCTCAAGCCGCAATTGAAGCAGGGGCAGAAACTATACTCATAAGCGGCCCTGTTAGCTTAGATCCACCTAGCCGAGCAAGAGTTATCTACGCCACAAGTGCCTTGGAAATGCATGTTGCTGCACTTGCAGAAGCAACTGACTGTGATTTATTTATTTCTTGTGCTGCGGTAGCGGACTATCGTCCAGAATATCCAAAAGAGCAAAAAATTAAAAAATCTAGCGACTCAATGACTATCACCTTTGTAAGAAATCCAGATATTGTTACGGATGTGGCTGCGCTTTCAAATCAGCCTTTTACAGTAGGTTTCGCTGCTGAAACTCCGCAAACCGAAAAATGTCTTGAAGACTGTGCGCGACAGAAATTAAAAAATAAAAATCTTGATCTAATCATAGCTAACGATGTTTCAGATCAAACGATAGGCTTTAATAGTAACGATAACGCTGTTCTGGTAGTTGATTTTATTAGCTCAGAGTCGATAACAAAAACAAGTAAGACTTTCTTATCACGTCAGCTAATTGAAAAAATTTCACATATGCTAGAAATTAAGAATAAAGCGTTATAATAGGATAAAGCTATAGATAATGATTTTAAAATATTTACTACTTGACTAGGATCCAAAAAATGTCTCTAACCATCGATGCAGCAAAGAATATAGCAAAGGTTCTTTCGGAGTCGCTGCCCTATATTCAGCAATTTATCGGGAAAACTATCGTCATTAAATTTGGTGGGAATGCAATGGTCGATGAGGGCCTTAAAGCTGGCTTTGCACGAGATGTGGTTATGATGAAGCTAGTTGGCATGAACCCAGTGATTGTTCATGGGGGAGGCCCTCAAATCGGAAGCTTGCTGTCACAGCTTGGGATTAAATCTCATTTTATAAACGGCATGAGGGTAACTGACAGCAAAACAATGGACATAGTTGAAATGGTTTTGGGTGGCTCAGTTAATAAAGAGATTGTTCACCTTATCAATCAAGCTGGCG
>JBLHWD010000112.1:0-3186 GCA_047628995.1 Saprospiraceae bacterium
ATCATTTGCCCAAAGCAGGGCTGATTGAAGGGAGTCAAACTCTGCAATTATCAGGCTGCCTGTAAAACCAGATTCCCCTGGTGTTTCGCTGTCTATTGCTGGATGCGGTCCAGCTGTCAATAGGCGCCCTTGATTTTTGAGCTCCTCCAGGCGTGCTATGTGTTCAGGGCGCGCCGCCAATCTTTTTTCTAGACTGTTAGGCAGGTCCTCACTAGATACAGAATACCACATCAGTCTAACCCTTTAAGTGATTATTGTTATGTTGAATTATTTCATCCAGTTTAAGTCCAGTTAGTTTTTTTATCCCTCTAAATAAATAAAATAATGCACCTAAAAGAACAAGCATTGCTGGTATGGCAATTACAGGAAAGCTAAGAGCAGTCATTGTCCCAAGTTGCTCGTTAAACTCAACAGAACCGGGTTGGCTTGTGATTATAGAAACTGCAAGAATGTAGTTTAGCAAGGAGGATAGAAAGAAAGAGCATGCAACTATCCACGAAGCATTAGCAAGACAATTTTCTAGCTGCAAGATACTCCCTTTTTCTTTAACTATGACTGATATTCGTTCGGTTTGTAAAATTTTGTCATTGTATACAAATGTTTTAACAAGAGGATAGGGTGTTTTCAGAGAAACTAAAGTAGCGATGCCAAATATTGCTGGTATGGCAGCTTCTTTTACTGCAATGTAGACTGGGTCTAGTTCAAGTAAACTGATGCCTCCCGTTAAAAAAATACTAATCACCCCTAATATTGAAAAAACATTAAAATGTTTTTTCAATATAAAGTCTTTAAGGCCATATATAATAGGGAATGCGAGTGCTGCAACAATAGCTAGCTTAGTACCAAGATAGTCGTTTGTGCTCAGGTTTATAAGTATTAAGGTCGGAATGATAATGTTGCAAGAAATATTCAATAACAAGTTATCTTTTTGCGCGCTTTTATTTTTCATGGTTATCTATTTTTTATGGGTGAAATTTTTGCTTATGGAGCGCACAAATTATGTCCGCTCATTGTAAGACATCACTGCTCAATTATCGAGTACTGAGAATAAATGAAATCCAGATATTGCTTCGTCTCAAGATCATTTCTGCCTATATTCTTCTTCGTGTGACATAATTAGTGTTTTAATGAAAAGGCTAAATAATGAGCCAGTTTTTCTTAGTTCATCCAGAAAACCCTCAACCTAGATTGATTAAGCAAGCTGCAGAAATCATTCGCAAGGGCGGGTTAATTATTTTTCCTACTGATTCGGCGTATGCTCTAGGTTGTCACCTTGGGGACAAGAAAGCATTAGATAAAATCCGCACAATCAGACAGCTAGATAAAGACCATAACTTTACATTGATGTGTCGAGATCTTTCGGAGCTATCATTATACGCTAAGTTTGACAACCAGTTGTATCGATCGCTTAAGGCCCATACGCCCGGCCCGTTTACATTCATTCTAGAGGGGACACCAGAGGTTCCCCGTAGATTGCTCCATAAAAAAAGAAAAACGATTGGCTTGAGAGTACCAAAAAGCCACATTACTTTGGCTCTATTAGAGGAATTGGGTGAGCCTATTATGAGTGTCAGTCTTATTATGCCTGAGGACGAGTACCCACTGACTGATACTCATGATATTCGCAGCATACTGGAGCATAGCGTCGACCTAATTATTGATGGTGGTCATTGCGGTCTTGAGCTAACTACTGTTGTTGATCTAAGTGGTGGATACCCTGAAATAGTAAGGCAAGGCATCGGTAAGTTTGAAGATGCTGTGCTGTAATTTAGCTATATTTGGCGCTATTAATTTATTCTATATCGGTATCTGCTAGCTGAATTAATCAATCGCAGTATAATATCTCTACTTGTCTATATTGTTGCTGTAACAGCTTATGTTTAAAAATGAAATATCTGCTTCCCATGAAAATACTTCACCTTGCGGAATTGTAAAGGGAGAAGAAATTTCAATCCTACCTAAAGACCTATATATACCCCCTGATGCCCTTGAGGTTTTTTTGGAGGCTTTTGAAGGCCCACTAGACTTGTTGCTTTATATGATAAAAAGGCAAAATTTAAATATACTAGAGATAAATGTTGCTGAAGTTACCCATCAATATATGAGTTATATCGATTTAATGGAGGCAATGAAACTTGAGCTGGTTTCTGAATACCTTTTGATGGCTGCAATGCTTGCTGAAATTAAGTCAAGAATGCTGTTGCCTCGTCAAGAAGTTTTGGATGAAGAGGATCCTCGTGCATCACTAATTCGTCGTTTACAGGAATACGAGCGTTTCAAAAAGGCAGCTGAAGATATAGATAGGCTGCCTCGCCTTGGAAGGGATATTTTTATTGCTACAGCAAAGGATCCAGACCCCGAAAAAGTCCGTCCAGACCCCCAGGTGTCTATTCAAGAAATTTTGATTTCTCTGTCAAATGTGTTGTTGCGGACTGATATGAATAAAAGCCATAAAATTAATCTAGAAAGAATCTCAACTCGTGAGAGAATGTCGATCATATTAGGTATGTTAAGTGGTAGTAAGTTTACACCTTTTGTTGATTTGTTTGACGTCAGTGAGGGCAGGGTGGGTGTGGTTGGTACATTTTTAGCTATTATGGAGCTAATTAAAGAGTCTCTTATAGAGATTGTGCAAAGCGAACCTTATGCTCCAATCCATATTAAAGCCCACTGATCGTATTCTTGATTTAGGTTAAAAAAATGGAAAACAGTCAATTAAAAATGATTATTGAAGGAGCGTTGCTAGCTGCTGGTCGCTCTTTGCCTATTAATCAAATAGAGAAATTGTTTGATGCTGAGCTATTCGCTTCCGACAGCTCGAACGAAAGGCCGGCTGACTTGATCATAGACAGTCAGCGACCTTCGCGGGCAGATATTTACTCAGTTCTTGAGGAGATTGAATTGAGCTGCAAAGGGCGTGGTTTTGAGCTGAAGGAAACGGCTGCTGGATACCGCCTGCAGGTAAGAAAAGAGCTTTCGCCATGGATCAACCGACTTTGGGAAGAAAAACAGAAGAAGTATTCCAGAGCTTTTTTAGAGACGCTGTCGCTTATTGTATACAAGCAGCCAGTTACGCGCGGAGAGATTGAAGAAATTAGAGGTGTTTCGGTCAGTTCGGATATTATTCGATCATTGCTTGAGCGTGATTGGGTTAAGGTGGTCGGAAATAAAGATGTTCCTGGACGC
>JBLHWD010000113.1:0-3135 GCA_047628995.1 Saprospiraceae bacterium
GTTCTGGACAGCAAGGCTAACCAGTCGAGGCTGAAATCAGCTTGTGAAAAAGTAATATCAGGTATGCTTTTGCCTGATATTGAAGTGGCCCCAGCATTTAGTGCCAGATTTGGGAAAAGTGACCAGCTAAGATCCCCTTTTATCGCTAGATTGATTTCATTTTCTTTAGCAAGCTTAGATAGCTCAAGTTTATAGCTATTTGGATCTATGCTTAGAATTAGAAATGATATTATTGTGGCGGTGACTAAAATGAGTATGCCAGCGAGCCAAACAGAAGACCTCAGCAGTTTCAATTAAATACTCCCTTTGATTAACTTTCATCTTGTCATGCAACTAAAAAATAACGCACGAGTCATTTGTGACTATAAGATCAAGCCGTGTTTGTTGACTCTATTTTATTCTAGTTATCGAGCTCTCTGGTATTTTTTGTTTGTATAAAAATATAAACTTAAGTGTTTATGAAATTTTTTCTTACGATAAGTTGTAATAAATACACCCTTGTTATGGAAGGGCTTCCTTGTCGGCACTATAATGGGCTGACTTAATGATTCTTATGTGTGATCATCTTATTGCATAAAATGATGTTCGTCAGTAAGTCCGTGATACGAACTGTATTGCTTTATATAAAGTATTTTGGAGAAACATATGGCGGGACGAAAGGCTAAAGTGAATCGCGATACACTTGAGACTCAAATTTCTGTTGAAGTTAACATTGATGGAACAGGGCAGTCTAGCTTTGAAACGGGAGTGCCATTTCTTGATCATATGCTTGACCAAATTGCGCGACATGGGTTAATGGACTTAACTGTTGTCGCGAATGGCGATACAGAAATAGACGATCATCATACGGTTGAGGACATCGGTATTACGATCGGACAAGCCTTTAAGGAAGCGATAGGTGATAAAAAAGGTATACGGCGTTATGGGCATGCTTATGTTCCATTGGACGAAGCCCTCTCTCGTGTTGTAGTGGATTTTTCTGGACGCCCCGGATTGGAGATGTTTGTCGATTTTTCTCGCCCCAGGGTCGGAGATTTTGATGTCGATTTGACCTATGAGTTTTTTCAGGGATTTGTTAACCATGCCGGCGTTTCACTGCATATTGATAACTTTAGAGGAAGTAACGCTCATCATCAAATTGAAACAATTTTTAAGGCATTCGGCCGCGCCTTGCGAATGGCTGCAGAGCTTGACCCAAGAATGGCAGGGGTGATGCCTTCAACAAAGGGATCACTCTGAAGTTTTAAGTTAAAATAGCCCTTTGTGACGTAATGCAAAGCTAAACCACTGAATAGCAATTATAAGCTGAATTCCTTATGACAGATTTTCGCACACGAATTGCCGTGCTGGATTATGGTATGGGTAACCTTCATTCTGTTTCTAAGGCTCTCGAGCTAGTTGCTCCGAGGGCCCAGGTTATTGTGACAGAAGACCCCGTCGAAATTGCTAGCGCTGATCGATTGGTTTTCCCCGGTGTCGGTGCTATGCGAGACGTTATGGTGAATATTCGACACCTCGGGTTCGATAAGTTGATAATAAAGGCTATTGCTGAAAAACCAGTTTTAGGTATCTGCTTGGGGATGCAGGCCTTACTCGAAAGCAGTGAGGAAAATAATGGAGTTGAATGCCTGAATATTCTTCCAGGTAGCGCCAAGTTTTTTGGCCATGGAATTAATAGTGTTGATGGGGAAAAATTAAAAGTACCTCATATGGGCTGGAATCATGTTCATCAGGAAGTTGACCATCCTATGTGGCAAGGTATTGATCAGGATACATATTTTTATTTTGTACACAGCTACTTTGCTGAAAGCAGCAATGCTGAAATGGTTGCTGGGACTACTAGTCATTCAGTTAAATTCGCAGCAGCATTGATGGCAAAGAATTTATTTGCCGTACAGTTTCATCCAGAAAAAAGTCATTCAGCGGGGTTGCAGCTACTCCGTAATTTTGTAGCATGGAAAGGTGGGTGGTAACCGCAAAAAGTCTATTTTTTTGGACAAACCGCCCCCTGCTTATTAATGGTCCATTTAAAATGTGCATTTTTATAGCGCACAACTAACTAACAGGAATGAATTTTTGCTAATTATACCTGCGATTGATTTAAAAGATGGAGAGTGTGTTCGTCTTAGGCAAGGCCGTATGGAAGAATCTACAGTATTCAAGGGTAACCCCGTTGATATAGCCGGTCGTTGGGTTAGTGCCGGAGCTAGACGATTACATTTGGTGGATTTAAACGGTGCTTTTGTCGGAAAACCGGTAAATGGCGATGCGGTTTCTGCTATCTCCAAAGCCTATCCTGATCTTCCTATTCAGATCGGTGGAGGTATACGTAGTGGCGATGTTATTGAGGCCTACCTTGCCTCTGGTGTTAAGTATGTAATTATAGGAACTATGGCGGTAAAAGATCCAAGCTTTGTAACAGAAATGTGTGAGCAGTTTCCTGGTCATATTATAGTTGGGATTGATGCAAAAAAAGGTTTTGTAGCAACTGATGGCTGGGCTGAGATAACAGCTGTTAAAGCTACAGACTTGGTTAAAAAATTTGAGCATGATGGCGTAAGCGCGATAATCTATACAGATATTGACCGCGATGGGATGATGCAGGGTGTTAATGTTGAGGCTACCGCAGTTATGGCAAAAGCTTCATCTATCCCAGTCATTGCTTCAGGGGGAATTACTAATATCGATGATATTGTCGCCCTTAATCGTGCAACCAACCCTAAAATCTACGGCGCTATTACCGGAAGGGCTATATATGAAGGGACTTTGGATGTTACTGTCGCTCAAAATTTATGCGATGAGGAATGAGTTGGTGCGTCTAAAGATAACAACGGCGGTAGCCGGCTATTTTTTACCACTGAGCAGAAATTCTATCAGCGCTTTTTGTGAATGAAGTCTATTTTCAGCTTCATCCCATACCGCAGACCACTTTGATTCCATGATCGTTTCACTTATCTCCAGTCCTCGGTGTGCTGGAAGGCAGTGCATAAAGAGCGCGTCACTAGAAGCCAGGTTCATTATTTTTTCATTAACTTGAAATCCAGCAAAGGCTTTTTCTCGCAATGCTTTCTCTGATTCTTGTCCCATAGAAGCCCATGTGTCTGTGGTCACTAAGTGCGCTCCAGAAATTGCTGC
>JBLHWD010000114.1:0-3054 GCA_047628995.1 Saprospiraceae bacterium
TATCTATTAAAGATGGGATTAATCTTAGCTCTACCGAAAGATCACCTGCCTATACGGCTTACTACTAGCATAGACAACAAGGAGAAAGGCTCGCTAATATATTGACAATTGAAATCTAGAACAAGATTTGCAGCTAACTGATTATAAAATATAACTTCGCAGAAAACCGCTATTTCACTATGAATACAGGATTTTTAACATCACACATCTGTTTGTATCTTCTTCGATAGCTAAATTTGTAGAGATCCTGAGCCTCCTCAAAGATATGCCTTTCACCTGAGGGCTCGTAAACTATCCAGTACGTATTGCGAGTCACAAATGTATAGCCCAGCTGCGTTAATTTTAACTCAGATTTTTTGACAAGCTTTAAGTTCTTGTCATGCAAATTTTTCTCATCAGACCAACTTAAGCTACTAAAATTTTTCTTCATTTAGATGTATGACACCAATAATTAATTGATAAAACATAACAATGAAGAGCCAACCTAAAGATTTTTTTATAGAAAGTAAAGCAGTATCTTGTGCTGGTAGCAGTAAAAACTTGCTGGAGAGGAGGATAAATTTATTTAATCAATATTTAATACTTTATGTGTTTGCAAATTCAGTCGCCATTTGGGGTTGTTTAAGCAAAAATTGACTGCTTTGCGTGTCGCATCATCCTGATTTGGATATATAAACCCTTTAGTCAAAGTTGAAGCCATGGGTGTCAAATAAAAATAATCGGCTTTTATATGTACAAAATTTTCTGGCATAGCATCTTTCTGAGGGAACACCAGTTTTAACTCATTACATTCGTCAACCACGATTTTTGAAGCTCCTTTCGGGCTACAGCAAATCCAGTCAATGCCGTCAGGTAATGGCAATGTACCATTTGTCTCTACCGCAATCTCAAATCCAACTTGATGAAAACTTTCGACAAGACCTGCATCCATTTGGATTGCCGGCTCTCCGCCGGTACACACGACAAAGGGTTTTCCCATCACATTCGGCCAAAGACTTTTAACTTTTGCTGCTAGATCATCTGCTGTACTGTACTCACCTCCATTTAAACCATCGGTGCCAAGAATATCTGTATCGCAAAAATTACATATCGACCCAGCTCTATCTACTTCTCTTCCACTCCACAAATTACATTTACTGAACCTACAAAAAACAGCTGGCCGGCCAGAGTGGGCACCCTCACCCTGCAATGTATAAAAAATTTCTTTTATCTTATAGGGCTTCTTCATTGCTCATACCTCGAAGGGTCGACTATATTATTACAAGAGAAAGCCTCTATCCGTTCAAAACATGCCCCGCATTTACCGCATGCTATGTCGCTTCCGTTATAGCAACTCCAAGTTTTAGAATAATCCAGACCCATTCGAATGCCGTCCCCTATAATATGTCCTTTATTGTAATTCAAATATGGGGTGACAATTTCAACTGGCTCATAATTAGCAATAGCGCAAACATTATTCATTTTTTCTACAAATTCTGGGCGACAGTCAGGATAGATTGCGTGATCTCCTGAGTGAGCGCCATAAAAAACTTTTCGTGCACTAATAGATATCGCATAACCAACCGCAAGCGACAGCAGGATCATATTGCGATTGGGAACGATAGTAGATTTCATATTCTCATCAGCATAATGACCTTCGGGAATATCAATATCCGATGTTAACGAGGAGCCCTGAAGAAGCTGGTTTATCGCAGTGATATCAATAACCTTATGCGCAATATTTAGCTCTAAGCATGCAGCAGCAGCGTATTCAATTTCCTTAACATGCCTTTGTCCGTAATTAAACGTTACAGCTGAAACCTTTAAGTCATCTCTTAAGGCCTTATTCAACAAGGTGTAAGAGTCCATACCCCCAGAAAAGATAACAACAATTTCTTCTGACATAAAAATATTTCTACCTAAAATTAGCCATAAGCACACAGAAACTTCGTATGACAACATATAAGCATGTCGTGCATATTAAACTCTAAGGGCTCCTCCAAACTGACATGCTTGATTAATTGGATTTTCCATCGACAACACCCAAGGTCAACTCAACAGCTTTAACAACCTTACTAGCTAGAGGATCAGTAGCAGAAGAGTAAGCTGCAACAAACTTACCTTCTCGATCCAGCAAATATTTATGAAAATTCCATCGAGGGCTTCCAGATTCTGATTTAATCCAAGCATAGAAAGGATGCGCATCTTTTCCTTTTACATGAACCTTTGATGTCATTGGAAAATCAACATTAAACTTAACAGTGCAAAAATTCTTAATTTCACTTTCTGTGCCAGGCTCCTGTCCAAGAAAATCGTTTGATGGCACCCCAAGTACAACCAACCCTTGATCACGATATTTTTCCCACAAATTTTGGAGCCCTTCATATTGAGAGGTAAAGCCACAGCGTGATGCTGTGTTTACTATCAACAATGCTTTTCCGGAAAAACTAGTTAGCGGCAACATATCTCCATCAATAGAAATAAACTCAAATTGGTGCGCGTTAATATTTTCAATAGTCTCTTTTTTTTCCATATCGTTTACCCCTGATTCAACTGCACTTGCATAAATTATGGGCTGCTGTAGAAGAATAAATAGAAATACAGACAATTTCATTATTTTACCTATATCCTTTTGTGGGCCAATTATCGCTAGAAAAGTGGAAGCGAAATTACTACCGTATATTAATCTACGATAACTTAATCATAATGCATCACTATAACAAAAGTTCATAAAAAATTTACAGAGGCTTAATTAAACTTACGGCTTAAGTAACAGAAAAAATCATAATAAGATGTAGCACTATTACAAGACTAGTAAGCCTAAATCGCATCCTAAAATACCATGTCTGTATTTCAGGATAGCCAAATAACACTCTATCAATTTTTAGTTCGGCCAAATGAACCAAGCCTAAAGCACCTAACAAAAAAGGCAGGGGGAAAAACAATACAGCGGCCCAGGCTAAAATAGGCGGCATAATACTCGCTATAAATCTTATGTGACAATCCTGGTTTTTAAGCAACGCTATACCCCAATGAATGCCGCTCATAAATGAGATAATAATAGCAGAGTAAAGT
>JBLHWD010000115.1:0-3040 GCA_047628995.1 Saprospiraceae bacterium
AATAATCCCTAGACCAGAGACAGAGTTGCTTGTAGAAAAGGCGCTATCTTTTCCCTTTGGGCATCAAATTTCAGTTCTAGATTTGGGCACAGGGACTGGAGCTGTTGCGTTAGCCCTTGCAAGCGAAAAACCATTATGGAAAATTACAGCTGTAGATATAGAATTAGATGCCGTTGAACTTGCTGAAGCAAATAGACAAAGATTTGACTTTGATAATGTCTGTATCTATCAGAGCGACTGGTTTTCTGGCATAAAAAGTACACAATTCGATCTCATCGTAACCAATCCGCCATATATAAGCCCTAAAGATGAGCACCTTAAAATAGGAGATGTTAGGTTTGAGCCATCATCAGCTCTTGTCTCTAAGGATGATGGCTTATCTGACATCCACACAATTATCTACAATGCGAATTCACATCTTAAGTTTTGCGGCTGGTTAATGATGGAGCATGGGTACGACCAAGGAAAGATGGTTCGACAGAAAATGACACAAGCCGGATTTAGCGATGTAAGGACTTTTACCGATTTGTCTGGGCTTGAACGAGTAAGTGCCTGCTCTAAGGGTGGGCCTTAAATGCCTGATATTTTATTTAGTGTCTGATATTGGCCCCCATGATAGATTAAAGGGGGCATATTGTTATTAACGATATCTAGCACTTGACCTACTAGGATAATGTGGTCTCCTCCAGAATAACGATGTTCTGTGCGGCATACCAGTTGACATACACAGCCATCTAATAGCGGCAATTTGTGTTTGTCATAATGCCATGAATGCTGTGAAAATTTATCACTATGTGAGCTGGAAAAAAGTTCAGAGGTCGATCTTTGGCCACTGCTTAATATGTTTACTGCGAAATATTCAGCCTGTTGAAAATTTTTAAATAGTGTTGACTGGCGACCTATACACCAAGAAACCATAGGAGGCTCTAGTGAGACTGTTGAAAAACTATTAGCAGTTATTCCCATGGGAGTTTTTTCTGCATCTAAAGAGGTTATTACGGTAATACCTGTTGCAAAATTGCTAAAAGCATTCCGTAAATCACGATTTTCTTGGTTCGTCATATTTTTAGCTCTAAAGTAAATATATCAATCACTTTGGGGTTGCTAGAATAACCCATTAAGGCTCGCATTCAAAAGCACTAGATGGTAATTTTCATAGTATATTTAAAATAGTTACAACAAATTTTTGAATTAAACCTAGCATAGGGATCTCATGTTATAATCTCAGACAGTTTTGCTCCTTTTTGTTTAAAAAACACGGAGGTAGAAGATCCATTTAAATTGGCAATATTATGGCAAATGTAGGTAGTGATATTTTTTGGGGTAACTTGTAAGATGGGCGCCTTAGATCAATTAAAAGTAGTATTTTTTATAAACGAAAAAATAGGGAGCGTGATTCTTTGATCAATTGGGATTTATCTAAATTTGAAGTCGAGATTGCTCCAGGGAAGACGCGCTTCCATGATCTTAATCTACCTCTTTCTTTAATGCATGCAATAGCAGATTTAGGTTTTAAATATTGCTCGCCCATTCAGGCTCGTACACTGCCATATACGCTCCGCGGTCATGACATTGTAGGAAAAGCTCAAACGGGCACTGGAAAAACCGCTGCTTTTTTAGCTACAATTATTACCGAGCTTGTTAACAATCCGGTCGAAGACGATTATTTTGCAGGTGAGGCCAGAGCACTGATTATTGCCCCAACTCGAGAACTGGTAATGCAGATAGCGGGTGACGCTAAAGACCTCTGTAAGTACACCAACTTAAAAGTACATAGCTTAGTGGGTGGCATGGATTATGATAAACAAAAGCGCTATTTGCACGACAGTCTTTGTGACATTTTAGTGGCGACCCCGGGACGTTTACTGGATTTTGCGGGAAGTAATGATGTTTATCTTGATAGAACTGAAATCTTAGTTCTTGATGAAGCAGACAGAATGCTGGATATGGGTTTTATTCCCCAAGTTAGGCGTATTGTTCGTCTAACTCCTCGTCCAGAAAGCCGACAAACAATGTTCTTCTCTGCTACCTTTACTCCTGAGGTAATGAACCTTGCTAAGCAGTGGACAGTTGATGCAACGACTGTAGAAATTGAGCCCGAAAATATTGCTACGGATACGGTAACCCAAAAAGTTTATATAACATCTACAAGTGAGAAATTTCAATTATTGAATAATATTATTCAGCAAGATGAAGTTGAAAGTACTATTGTTTTTGCGAATCGGCGTGACCAGTGTCGCCGGCTGCAGGAAAAACTAAAGAACAAAGGGTTTCGTGTTGGACTTCTCTCTGGGGAGGTGCCGCAAGGTAAGCGAGTTAAAACTTTAGAAGACTTTAAGTCAGGAAAATTGAACATCTTAGTCGCTACAGATGTTGCTGGTAGAGGTATTCATATTGATGGCATTAGTCATGTAGTAAACTACACTTTGCCCGAAGAACCTGAAGATTATGTGCACCGCATTGGCCGTACTGGAAGGGCCGGAAAGACAGGTACCTCTATAAGCTTTGCATGCGAGGACGATGCATTTTTATTGGAGCCAATAGAAAAGCTGCTCGGAACAAAGCTATCATCTCAGTTGCCAGACAAGACTCTTATGCCGGTGTAAGCGCACGCCTCACAATCAGGCCAGTTAATACAGATAGACTCATTGAGCGACAGTTGTTATAGTCGCGTCCTCGGTGCCCTTCGGTCGGTACCCTATTTTCCTAAGCAGTGCTCTTGGTAGCTCTTTTGATATTCCCAGACACCTTATAAATGGATTTCAGCGCAAGACCGTTCCTTAGGTTAACCCAAAGGCATGCTGATATCGGAGTTTTATCCCTTATGTTATTCACTGAACTCGGCCTATCGGCTGACATACTTCGCGCTGTTTCTGAACAAGGATACACCGAACCAACACCAATTCAAGCCAAGGCTATTCCCTTGGTGCTCAAAGGGCTTGATGTGCTTGCTGGCGCGCAAACGGGCACTGGAAAAACCGCTGGCTTTACTTTGCCTATGCTGCAAATTTTAAGCCAAAATTTACCCCAAAAAGGACAA
>JBLHWD010000116.1:0-3037 GCA_047628995.1 Saprospiraceae bacterium
TGTTGCAATTAATAAAGATGCAGATGCTCCTATCTTTAAGACTGCAGATTATTGTTTGGTCGCAGACTTATTTGAAGTTATGCCAGAAATAAATGAAAAATTATTGAAGTATATAGATTAAGCAAGTGATGGCGGCATCTGACATAGAGGCGCGTAGTTAGAGTGAGGCTTCTATCAGAAATTGTAACCTATTTTGTTTGTTCTTTTGTTTTAGTTGATAAGACTCAGCTATCTAGGGTGATCCATACCGGACAATGATCTGACGGCTTTTCCATGCCTCTAATGGCATGATCGATACCTGTGTCTGCAGTTATCTCAATTACTGGTTTGGATGCTAAAATTAGATCAATCCTCAATCCGCGCTTAGGATTCATTTCAAACCCACGACTTCTGTAGTCATACCAGCTGAGCCTGTTAGTTTCCTTTGGATAGAAGTGCTGGTAAGAGTCTATTAGTCCCCATTTTTCGATCTTCTGCAGCCATTCTCTTTCTTCGGGTAGAAAGCAACATTTTCCGGTTCGCAGCCAGCGTTTTTTACTTTCCTCGGCTATCCCAATGTCTAAATCTATTGGGGCTATATTCATATCTCCAATAACAAGCAGCAAATCGGTAGGGTCGTACTTTCGATCAAGATGTTCTGCTAGATCAGAGTAAAATTGTCTTTTGTATGGATACTTAAGGGTATGTGAGCGACTTTCTCCTTGTGGGAAGTATCCATTTAGTACTGTTATTTTTTTATCATTAAACCTAAATACGCCAGTTATTAAGCGTTTTTGACTTTCATCGTTATCATGCGGAAATCCTTTGTGACTATCGATCAATGGCAAGCGATACAGAAGGGCGACTCCGTAATGACCTTTCTGACCGTGAAAGATTACATCATAACCGAGCTCTTTTATTTTTTTTACTGGAAACTGCTCGTTGCAAACTTTTATTTCCTGGATGCCGATAATATCAGGCTCATGTTTATCAATGATAGCTTTTATCTGGTGTATTCTAGCTCTAAGACCGTTTGCGTTAAAAGAAATGACTTTCACGTTAAGGTACTTTCGCAAAATTGGTCGAATACAAATGATCTATGTAGTCTGCAAATATATTTCCAGCCTCATAAAGTATGGGGTCTTTTTCTGGAAGAGGGCGCGTATCTTCCTTTTTGCTTTTACCTTTTGCGTCGTCGCTTTCATTGCGCCATTCTTCAATGGATGAGTATGTTTTTTGTTTTTTGGCTGTGCGCCGCTTATTTTGAATTGCTAAAAAATTATCATCATATTTTTTAGCAATTAATTTACGTTTTTCTATGTTCAGGGAGATTTCTTTTACTGATGATCGTTTTTTTGCGAGATTTAACTCTTCATTTAGATAGATTAGATCAGGATCAACCAGAAGTCTTTTTTGATGAGCGGCCCTTAAGGTTTCTATTGGTGGTGTTTTCAAAAACCTATTCCAAAAAATATCATGTTTTGCTGGAGGAATAGTGTCCCAAGGCAAGGCATGTTCTAAGGAGCTCTCTCCCACTTTTTCTGGATCGTAAGGTGATGGCAGCTCAATGTCTGGAGTTACTCCGAGCAGTTGAGTGCTTTCACCAGAAACACGATAAAATTTAGATTCAGTGAGCTTTAGCTGGCCTTGCTCAAGTGGCGTCTGCACTTGAACTGTGCCTTTACCGTAACTCCTAGAGCCAACAACAATACCTCGACCATAATCTTGTATTGCTCCCGCAAAAATTTCAGAAGCTGAAGCACTCAGCCTGTCGATCAAAACCAATAAAGGTCCCTGATAATAGATATTAGGTCTAGATTGATGGGCTTGGGATATAAAGTTGTTGGTGTTTTTTACCTGTACGACAGGCCCTTTTCCAATAAATAAATCAGTTAGCATTTTAGCTTCCTGGAGAAAGCCTCCTCCATTATTTCTCAGGTCAAGGATGAACCCATCTACTTTTTTATTTACATGTAACTCATTAATAAGTCGAACGACATCCTTGGTAGTGCTCTTGAAGTCAGAGTCGTTATTATAAAGCGCTTCGACATCAAGATAAAAAGCAGGAATCTCAATAACGCCTATTTTATAGAAAACTTGATCTCCAGCCACTTCAATTATTTTTGATTTTGCGGCCTGTTCTTCAAGTTTTATTTTGTCTCTTGTAATCTCAATTTGCTGACTGCTTCCTGCGGTATTTCCTGTAGTTGGAATAATTTCTAGTCTTACAAGGCTATTTTTTTTACCTCGAATTAAATCGACTACGTCATCGAGACGCCAACCAACTACGTCAACAAAACTTTTCTTATTTTGAGCTACGCTAATTATCTTATCACCGGTTTTAAGAACACCTTGCTTATCAGCGGGCCCTCCTTTGATGATGCTTACAATTGTCGTGTGCTCTCCATCTAACTCAAGGACAGCTCCAATACCTGTAAGAGATAACGACAAAGAAATTGTGAAATTTTCCATTAATCTTGGAGATAAATAAGATGTATGTGGGTCGAAGAGCCCAGTTAATGCGGTCATGTAGCTCTGGAATATGTCCTCGCTATCTGTTTGATTAAGACGTTTCTTGAGGTTCATATATCGTTTTACTAGTAATTTTCTAGCAGCTTCGGGCTCTTTGTTGTTAAGTATTAATCGGAGGTACCCTTCTTTTATTCTCTTGCGCCAATGTTCGTTTGAGGATTCTAGTGATGCCTGCCAATTGTTAGCTTCCGTATCTATCAATAAAAATTCATCTTTGTTGAGGTCAAATAAAAACCCATTTTCAATTAAATCAATATTTACCTGAAGGCGATTGGACGCCCTTTGTTTGTAGCGCTCATATATCTCGAACCCTGCGCTCAGATTGCCAGCTTTTAGCATGTCATCTAGTTCAAATCTCCATTTTTCAAATTCAGATATATCTGATTGAATAAAATAGCTTTTTGTGGGGTCTAGGAGGTCTAGGTAGGTTGTTAGTAAGTTTTCCGAAAGATCGTCATTTATAGATTGCTTTCGAAAGTGTTTAGTTGTTAATTTATTTATGATTTCAGATGCTGTCTGAACTTGA